>DXWL01000009.1 GCA_019416865.1 Fusobacterium sp. | reverse complement strand
ATAAATAGAAACTATTTTTTCTTAGAGAATTTTATTTTTTACAAATTTGCAACAATCCTATTTTTTATTTTTTTAAAAACTCCAATTTCCGTTTTTAAATATCTGTTCTGTATTGCCAAAACTGTCCACAGCCACAATATCCAAATCCTTTGTTCCAAACATAAAATCCACATGAACTAAAGAATCATTCATTCCAGCTTCCTCCATCTGCTGTTTGTTAAGAGTATCCCCCTCTTCTATACAACTTGGATAAGCTTGTCCGATTGCAAGATGACATGAAGCATTTTCATCAAATAAAGTATTATAGAATAATATATTTGAATTTGATATAGGAGAATCATAAGGAACAAGTGCTATCTCTCCCAAATATTTTGCTCCCTCATCTGTATTAATAAGATTTTTAAGAGCCTCTGCTCCTGTTTCAGCTGTAAAATCTATTATCTTTCCATCTTTAAATGTAAGAGAAAAGTTTTCTATAAGAGTTCCTCCATAATTTAGAGGTTTAGAGGCATAAACTATTCCATCTACACCATATTTATATGGCATTGAAAAAACTTCCTCTGTTGGAATATTTGCAACAAAATCTATTCCTAATTTTGTTGTATCTTTTCCTGAAGCCCAAAGATGTCTATTAGGAAGCTGCACTGTAAGGTCTGTCCCCAATGAATTTTTTATAATAAATTTTTTAAACTGTTTTTTATTCAGATAATCCATTTTTTCTTTCAAATTTTCCAAATGATTTTTCCATGTTTCCACAGGATTTTCTGTATCAGCTTTTACAGAATGAATTATTGCTCCCCATAAAGATTCAACTGCTTCTTCATCAGAAACATTTGGAAATACTTTCTTTGCCCATGCAAGAGTAGGCACAGATATAATATTCCATTGAATTTCATTTGTCATAACTTTTTCATAATATTTTTTAAGTCCTATATTTCTTGCTGTTTGTGATTTTGCTATTTTTTCACTGTCCACACCTTTTAAAAGTTCTGGGTCATTAGCTGCTATACTTAAAAAAGCTGCTCCTTTATCAGCATAATACATAAGAGAATCTATTTCCCACTGGGGCATTTTTTCAAATATTTTTATATCTCCATTTACAAATTTCATTTTTTTACAGAAATCATCACCCCAATGAACAACTACCTCTTCTGCTCCAAGTTCATAAGCTTTTTCCACAAGCATTCTTGTAAAAGGTGCAGTTTCTACTGGGGACATTATTACAAGTGTCTGATTTTTTTGTAAATTTATTCCCACTTCTAAAGCAAGTGCTGCATATTTTTTTAAAGTTTTATTATCCATCTGTTTTCCTCCTCAAATTCCTCTGTCTTCCCTATTATATCACACTTCTTCAGGTAAAAAAAAAGTAAAATATTTATTTTCTCAGACAAATATGATAGAATTATAATGTTATACATTTTTTAATTTTTAAACCAGGGGAGGTCGAGTTGGAAAAAAAAGAAATAGTTATTAAAGATTTAAACAAATCTTTTGATGGAGTGCAAATTTTAAATAACATTAACTTAAAAATTAAACCAGGAGAATTTTTCTCTATTCTTGGTCCGTCAGGATGTGGAAAAACAACATTATTGAGAATACTTGCAGGATTTATTGAGCCTGACAGCGGAGTTGTATATCTTGGAGATAAAGATATTACAAATCTTCCGCCAAATCTTAGGTCAATAAACACAATATTTCAAAAATATG
The DNA here is from genome assembly GCA_019416865.1 of Fusobacterium sp. GTDB lineage: Bacteria > Fusobacteriota > Fusobacteriia > Fusobacteriales > Fusobacteriaceae > Fusobacterium_B. Next base: position 56,741 of record DXWL01000009.1, on the reverse strand, counting down.
CTTTATTCCCACATTTGACAGTATATGAAAATATAGCTTTTCCTTTGAGAATAAAGAAAAAAAATTCTGATTATATAGACAGCGAAGTTAAAAAAATGCTTAAGATGATAGATTTAGAGGAACATGCTGATAAAAAACCTAATCAGCTTTCAGGAGGACAGCAGCAAAGAGTTTCAATAGCAAGAGCCCTTGTTAATAAACCTGAAGTTCTGCTTCTTGATGAGCCTCTTTCTGCTCTTGATGCAAAACTTAGACAAAATCTTTTAATTGAATTGGATAATATCCATGAAGAAGTAGGAATTACATTTATATTTATCACACATGATCAGCAGGAAGCTCTTTCTATTTCCGATAGAATAGCAATTATGAATAAGGGGAATGTTCTTCAAGTCGGAACTCCAGCAGAGGTTTATGAATCTCCAGCTGATATGTTTGTAGCTGATTTTATTGGGGAAAACAATTTCATTGATGGAAAAGTTGTTTCTATCGACAGTGAAACTTGTGCCACTCTTAAAAATGAAAAACTTGGAGAAATTCGTTTTGAAATGGACAGAGAGGTTCACATTGGTGATAATGTAAAAGTATCTATAAGACCTGAAAAAATAAGAGTAACAAGAAATCTTCCAAGAAATCTTGGAAAAATCCATAATGTGATAAAAGTATATGTTGATGAGGTTATCTACACAGGATTCCAAAGTAAATATTTCGTATGGCTTAACGGTGAAAAAGATATGCTTTTCAAAGCTTTCAAACAACATGCAATCTTCTTTGAAGATGATGAAAGCAGTGTAAGATGGGATGAAGAGGCATATATCTCTTGGAATTCTGAAGACAGTTATTTGGTTGAGGTAACAGCAGATGAAAACAGATAGAAGAGGAGTATTTTACACTTTACCAATCACAATATGGCTTACTGTTTTCTTTCTTATTCCAATGGGAATAGTTCTTGTTTATTCTTTTTTGAAAAAAGGTGTGTATGGAGGAGTCGAACTTGAATTTTCTTTAGAAACATTTAAAATTTTTACAAATCCAATGTTTCTGAAAATTGTATATAAAACTCTTTTAATGGGAATAGTTGTTACAATATTTACTCTTATTGTAGCTGTGCCTACTGCATATTTTATTGTTCGTTCAAAACATAGAGAAAAATATATATATCTTATTATTATTCCTTTCTGGACAAATTTCTTAATAAGAATATATGCTTGGATGGCAATACTTGGAAATAATGGATTTATAAACTCATTCCTTTTAAAACTTGGAATAATAAATGAGCCTATACAGTTTTTATATAATTCAGGAGCTGTAATAGTTATCTCTGTTTATACAAGTCTGCCTTTTGCAATACTGCCTCTTTATTCTACAATAGAAAAATTTGATTTTTCTCTTATAGAGGCTGCAAGGGATTTAGGAGCAACAAACAGACAGGCATTTTTCAAAGTATTTATTCCAAATATTAAAAACGGAATTATGACTGCAGGAATATTTACATTTATTCCTATGCTTGGGTCATATGTTGTACCAAAACTTGTGGGGGGAGCAAACTCTATCTTCCTTGGAAATGTTATAGCAAGACATCTGACAGAAACAAGAAACTGGCCTATGGCTTCAACAATATCATCAGTACTTATTATTATCACAACAATAATAATGTTTGGATTTATCATTGCTGAAAAGAAACAAAAGAAAGAGAAGAGAGGTGGAAATGATGAATAAAAGAAGAACTTCACTATTTTTCTTTATACTTTCCATGATCTTTTTCTATCTGCCTTTAGTTGTCCTTGTAATATATTCATTTAATGATAACAAGGCTATGGTGTGGAATGGATTTTCGCTGAAGTGGTACAGAGAACTTTTTATGTATTCAGATGAAATATGGAGAGCTTTTAAATACAGTATTTTTATTGCAGTTTTTTCAGGACTGCTTTCCACAACTTTGGGAACATTGGGAGCAATAGGACTTCATTGGTACAATTTTAAATACAAAAAATATCTTGCTGTAATAGGGTATCTTCCTCTTATAGTTCCTGATATTATTATGGGGGTATCTCTTCTGATACTTTTTGTAACAGTAAAACTTGAGCTTGGACTTGCAAGTATATTTATAGTTCATACAACTTTCAATATACCTTTTGTTCTATTTATTGTGCTTTCAAGACTGACAGAGATAGACTATTCTATTGTAGAAGCTGCCTATGATTTAGGAGCAACAGAGATGCAGACTCTTAAAAAAGTAATCATTCCTATGCTTACTCCTGCTATTGTTTCAGGATTTTTAATTGCTCTTACTCTGTCTTTTGATGACTTCGTGGCAACTTTCTTTGTTGCAGGGCCTGGATCATCAACACTTCCTCTTAGAATTTACTCAATGATAAGACTGGGAGTATCTCCTGTTATAAATGCTTTATCTGTACTGTTTATAGCTTTTGCAACAGTGCTTACTCTTTCAACAACAAGACTTCAAAAATATTTTTTGAAATAAATAAACAATAAGAGCTTCAATACAGTCAAAAAGAAATAATTACATAATTACATTTGGAGGGAAATTTATGAGAAAATATTTCAAATTATTAATAGCAGTAATGATATTGTTTATACTTGGAGGATGCTCATTCTTCGGAAGAAAAAATAGTGCAGATTTAACAAAGTATAATGATATCAGAGCTACTTTTGTTACTTCACAGGGAGATATAGAATTCTATCTTTATCCAGAAGCTGCTCCTGTAAATGTTGCAAACTTTGTTAACCTTGCTCTTAGAGGATATTATGACAACACTATTTTCCACAGACAAATTGATATCCTTATCCAAGGGGGAGATCCTACTGGTTCAGGATATGGAACTCCTGGATACAGTCTTGAAGATGAAACTGTAGACTGGCTTGATTTCTATCAACCTGGAATGCTTGCAATGGCAAATATGGAAAGAGCAAATACAGCTGGATCACAATTCTTTATCACATATTATCCTGCTGATTATCTAAATAAAAGATTTACTGTTCTTGGAGAATATGTAACTCAAGGGGATTATGACAGAATCAAAAAACTTGAAAAAGGCGATGTTATAAAAGAGATAAGAATTACAGGACATGCTGATCTTCTTCTTTCTCTTAACAAAGAAAGAGTTGATGAATGGAATAAAGAACTTGATAAAAATTATCCTAATCTAAAAAAATATCCTGTAAAAGATCTTTCTGAATATGGTGCTGAGGTTCAAGAATACAGAAGTGAACTTGAAAAAATCTATACACCTCAAACAAAAGAGGTAAAAGAGGAAAGAGAGGGAATAATTCCTAGATTTATAAGAGCTACTGAAAAAAAATGGAAAGAACATAAAGCTGCAAAAGCTGAAGAAAAAGCTCTTGAACAAGAATTAGATGAATTCTCTTTATAAAATGATGAGCAATATAAAAGCCGGTACAAAAATGTATCGGCTTTTTTAATAAATATTATAATTATAAAGTCATTCCTGTTTTTACTTTTTCAATAGTTTCAGGAGCAAGATATTTAAGGATTTCAAATCCAAGAGCTTGAGAATATCCTGAACCACTTGCTGTAATAAGGTTTCCATCTACTACAATAGGTGCATCCACAATATTACAGAAATCTTTTACAAGATCGTGAGTAGCAAAATGAAGAGTTATATTTCTTCCATCAATCATTCTTCTTCTTCCAATTGATGAAGGTGCCCCACATATAGCTGCCACAAGTTTATTATTATCTAAATAATATTTTGTAAGAGCCATTGCTTCATCTGATTTAAAAAGATTTTCATATCCTGAATATCCTCCAGGAAGGAATATTCCATCTGCATCTTTATAATCTCCGAACATATCGTCAGCTTTTACCATTACGTTTTGAGCTGAATTAACTTCAAGAGTTTTATTAAGAGAAAGAGTTACTACTTTTATTCCAGCTCTTCTCATAACATCAATAGGTGCTACTGCTTCCAAAATCTCAAATCCCTCTGCCAACAGAACATATACTTTTTTCATAATGCCTCCTTATTATTTTCATAAACGCTGTTTTAAAGTTTGTCTATAATTTTTTCATGGTTTGTAGATATAATACATCCCCTTAATATTATATCTCTTTCTGCTGTATAAGTAAAATATATTCCCCCTGCTGTTTAAATGCCGTGTCAACCATACCAAAAATTACTATATCATATTTTACTGCAAATCTTTAAAAGTTATAGTTATAAAACAGATAATTTATCGGCAGATATGCTGAAGCTAAAAATTCTTTTTCCTCTTCTATCTTACTGATAACAAACTTTTCTTTTATCGCCGTCAGTTGATAATTCTGCAGAGATATTCTCAGATAATTGTTAAAAATTGGACTCTTAAAAAGTTTTCCTGATACAACAAAATTATCCATGGAAAAAATAGCATCAATATTTAATATAAGAAGTGCTGTATAATTTGCAATCTTTTTAAGTATTAAACACTCTTCTACTTCTCCCTTATCCGCTCTCTCTACAAGATAATCAAATCCATGACTTTCATACTCTTTTACAACCTCCGGAAAAGATTTATATTTTTCCTTAAGCTGTCCTATAATACTTGTACTTGAAATCATTGTTTCAATGCACCCTCTTCTTTTACAGGTATCACAAAATTGTTCAGAGTTTGGCTCAATAACCACATGATTAAGTCCAAGCTTATTGTTAAAATCTATAACAGATTTTACAAGTTGGTTATTTTCTATTGTACTCCCATCAATAAGGCTGTCATATTTCATAAAGAAAAAGTTTCGTATATTAGGATCTATAAAAGTTTGATAAAGTGCCAGGGCTCTTATCTCTGTATCTATAATCAAAGGAAAAGAAAAATATTTTTCTGCCAGTTCTTTTATTAAATCATGATTTATATCATCTAAAAACTGATAATTATAATATACAGTATGAAATTCCGAAAGATTTATAGCTATCCCCATTCCTAAAATCTCCGAAAGATTTATACTATTTTCATCTATAAAATCTCTGATATTTTGAAACATCTCTTCAAAAAACTCTTTAGCACATTTTATTGTCGGGCTGTTCTGCCGAGAAAATGCATATGATATTTCTAAATTAATGTTAGTAAAAACTATTGTAGTGCTTTCTCTTCTTAAATCAATACCAATAAATTTAAATTTATCATAGTTTATTACTAAATCTGTTTTCTTTCTCTTATTTTTTTCTACTTTCTCCTCTTCGTATAAAATATTTTCTGCAGTTAATTTTTTAGAAATTTTTGTTAAAGAGGCAGGAGAAAGATTTAAATTTTCTGCCAATTCTAATTTCGTGGCACCCCCATGAATATTGATATATCTAAGAATATTAGATATATTTTTGTTGTTTGTGGTGTTATTCATAATTATTCCTCCTAAAAGAAATTTAAAAAAGCTTGACAAAAGTCTTAAAAGCTAATATAATTTTACTAGGTAAAATAAATGTGTTTAAATAATGCTTTTTGTTTTATTAGATTTATTTTCAAAAGGTATATGTAAGGTGTATTTTTTATACTATGCCTTTGATATACCTATATTATATAATAAAATTTCAATGAGTAACAAGATTTTGCATATAATATTTTTAAAATTTTTTTATGTCTTTTACAGTCCTTTGAAATTAAAGATTAATTATATATTGGGAATTCATAAAAAATCTATTTTTCATTAATTTCACAGGAAAAATTAAGCATCACAACACAGCATATAAAAATGTTAACTGGATAGAGTGTTCTGCTTACCTATATTACTTTACCAGAAAAAATTTCACCAAGTGAATAATTTTTCACTTTATCCGGCTAATATTTTTTATTAATAAAATTATTTCATAGGGGGAATGCAAATGAAAAAAGCAGCATTATTATTAGGAGCAATATTAGCAGTTGGATCTTCAGCATACGCTAAAGAAGTTTTACCAGTAGTTGAAGAAGTTCAAGAAACAATTATCGTGGCAGAAGTTACACCTCAGCCTCAACCATTATTCAAATCTGTAACAGTTGGACAAAGCTTAGAAATTGACAACACTTCAGGAGGAAAAAACATAGGTGAAGATGTTATCTTTATGAATACTGTTGACCTTGATACTGAAAATTGGGATTTCACAATAGGAGCAGGAAAAGTTTTCTCTTCTGATACTCACAGCAGCAATGGTGGATTATATGACAGAGGTTCTTCAAGATTAGAACTTCAAGCTATCAGAAACTTTGATAACTGGTTCTTAGGAGCAAAAGTAAGAAGCCAATCTGAATATGACAGATGGTATTTAAGAACAGGATATGACTATGATATGTTTTCTGGATGGATGGATGCTCAATATTTCTCTATGAGTGAAGGAAAAGAAGATTATATCCAAGTAGAAGTAATGCCTTTAAATATAAAATTTGGACCAATAAAAGCTGGTTACTACTTAAATTATAAAGATTATAGAGGAGATGGACAAAAAGATACAACTGGTCTTTTAAGAAGATCATACGACCATCAATTAAGAGCATATGCTCCTCTATATAATGGGGATAAATTAGATCTTAGCTTAGAATACAGATTAGGACTACACAACTCTGCAAACTACAAAGATAAGGCTGCAGGTGTAGGATACAAAGCTTATAAAGATTTTGAATACAACGCACTTATTTTAAATGCAAGTTACAACTTTACAGAAGCATTTGATGTTTATGGATACTATAGATATGATATAAACAGATTTGAAGGTAAAGACGGAAAAATAACTAATGCAGACGACCAAAGATACTATGGTGAATTCCAAATTGGTTGGTCTTACACATTCTAATTAAACTAAAACTCGCTGAAACAATTTTGTTTCATTAAATTAATCTGATGTTGAAGGTGTGCTAACTTTAACATATAATAAAATCTCAACGAAAAATCCCCGAGGAACTTCTCACTCCTCGGGGGTTTTTTGACTTCTCTTTTTACAGATTTTAAAAATAAAATTCTCGATATTAAAAATTTTTACGTAATCTATGCAGCGAAACAGAATACAGGAAATTTGACTGTTCGAGTAAAACGAGTTTCAAATTTCCTTTCTGTAAGCAATATAGATAGAAAAAATTTTTTCAGAGAGAATTTTATTTTAAAATAATCCTGTTATTTTTCCTGTTTCATCAATATCAATCATCTCTGCAGCAGGTACTTTAGGAAGTCCAGGCATATCAATTATATCTCCTGCCATAGCGATTATAAATCCTGCTCCTGCAGCTATTTTTATTTCATTTACAGTTACTTTAAATCCTGTTGGTCTTCCAAGAAGTGCTGCATTATCAGAAAGTGATTTCTGAGTTTTAGACATACATACTGGAAGATCATTATATCCATTTTCTTCAATTGTTTTTAAAGTTTTCTTAGCAGCAGCAGAGAATATTACTCCATCTCCACCATATATCTCTTTAACTATTTTTTCTATTTTTTCAGCTGGTTTAAGATCTAAATTGTATAAAGGTTTGTATTCCCCTTTATTATTTTGAACAGCTTCTACAACAAGTTTTGCAAGATCTGTTCCTCCTTCTCCTCCTCTTGCCCATACATCACAAAGAGCAACAGGAACACCTTTTTCCTCACATCTTTTTCTTATTAAATCAAATTCAGCTTCTGTATCTGTTAAGAATCTATTCATAGCAACTACAACAGGAAGATTAAATTTCTGCATATTTTCAATATGCTTATCTAAGTTTTCAAGTCCTTTTGAAAGAGCTTCAAGATTTTCAGTTCCAAGATCTTTTGCTCCACCGTGATGTTTTAAAGCTCTAACTGTTGCAACTATTACAACACATTTTGGAGAAAGGTTTCCTTGTCTGCATTTTATATCAAGGAACTTTTCTGCTCCTAAATCAGCAGCAAATCCTGCCTCTGTTATAATATAATCTCCAAGTTTAAGAGCAAGTTTTGTAGCTATTAGAGAGTTACATCCATGAGCTATATTTGCAAATGGTCCTCCATGAATAAGTACAGGAGTATTCTCAAGAGTTTGAACAAGATTTGGTTTTATTGCATCTTTTAAAAGTGCTGCAACTGCTCCTGTTATTTTAAGATCATTTACAGTAACAGGTTTTCCTTCTAAATTATATCCTATTATAATTTTTGCTATTCTTTCTTTTAAATTTTTAAGAGAAGAAGCAAGACATAATGAAGCCATTATTTCAGAAGCAACAGTTATTTGGAAAGAGTTTTGTCTTGGTATTCCTGAAGCAGAACCTCCAAGCCCTATAACGGTATTTCTAAGAGAACGATCGTTCATATCAAGAACTCTCTTCCAAGTGATTTTAGTTATATCTATATTAAGTTGATTTCCAAATTTTATATGATTATCTATTACAGCAGAAATAAGGTTATGTGCCACACCTATTGCATGAAGATCTCCTGTAAAATGAAGATTTATATCTTCCATAGGTACAACTTGAGAGTATCCTCCTCCAGTTGCTCCCCCTTTAATTCCAAATACAGGTCCTAAAGATGGTTCTCTAAGAGCTGCAATAGAGTTGTATCCTAATTTATTAAGTGCTTGAGTAAGCCCAACACTTACAGTTGATTTTCCTTCTCCTGCAGGAGTTGGAGTTATAGCAGTAACTAACACAAGGTTTCCGTCTTTTCTGTCTTCAAATTTTTTCAGAAGATTAAAATCAAGTTTTGCCTTATATTTTCCGTATTGATCATAGTCGTCTTCTGTAAGTCCTAATTTTTTAGCAATCTCACTAATATGTAATAACTTTGCTTCTTGGGCGATTTGAATATCTGTTTTCACGATAGATTCCTCCTTAAAATATTTAAATTATGAAGTATTGAACAAAATTTTAAAAAAAGCCGACACTCTAGGCTTTTTTTGCCCAGACGGTCGGCTTGTAATGTTATACTTCATGTGGTTAGTTCCACTTCCGTCAGTCATATAACTACTAAAATGATAACATGATTTTTTTATTTTGTCAAAATTTTATTTCATTCCCTGACTATATACTTTATATATTTACACACTATTTTCGTGAATAAATCAGTTTTTACTTCTTGACAAAAATAGGAAAATCCTCTATCATGTTAAGGTGATATTCACATACTTTTAATAAAGTCGTATAAGCCTTAAATATGGTAAGGCGTTTCTACATACTGCCGTAAACAGTATAGCTATGGCCTTTCTTTTGGATTTAAGGGCCTGTTTCAACAGGCTTTTTTAAATTAAAAAAATAATCTAGGGAGGAAAAATGGAAAAATTTTTCAAATTTTCGCAGTACAACACAACTGCAAAACAGGAAATCATTGCAGGTATCACTACATTTTTAACTATGGCTTATATCGTTTTTGTTAATCCGGTAATGCTTTCAGCTACAGGAATGGAAAAAGGAGCTCTTATTACAGCTACTTGTCTTTCTGCTGCAATAGGTACAGGACTTACTGGTCTTTGGGTAAATGCACCTTTTGCTATGGCACCTGGAATGGGACTTAACGCTTTCTTTACTTATACTGTTGTTCTTGGACAAGGGGCTACATGGCAAGAAGCACTTGGAGTAGTTTTTCTTTCAGGAATCGTTTTCGTTATCTTAACTGTTACAGGAGTAAGAAAGGCTCTTATTGAAGCTATCCCTGTAGAAATGAGACTTGCTGTTGGAGCTGGAATAGGACTTTTCATCGCTTTTCTTGGAATGCAGACAATGGGACTTATCGTTGCAAATCCAGCTACTCTTGTAGGACTTGGTTCATTTACAAAACCAGTTATTTTAGGAGTAATCGGATTCACTGTAATGGCATTTCTTGAAGTTAAAAGAATGAAAGGTGGAATCCTTCTTGGTATTGTTGTTACTACAATTCTTGGTATAATAATGGGAGAGATTGCAATCCCTGATGCTGTTGTTTCTATGCCGCCAAGTGTAATGCCTGTTGCATTCAAGCTTGATATCTTAGGAGCATTAAGACCAGCTCTTTTAGGTTCAATATTCTCATTTGTTTTCGTAGATCTTTTTGACTCTCTTGGAACTCTTCTTGCTTGTGCAAATGAAGCAGGACTTATAGGAAAAGATGGAAAAGTTGAAAAAATAGATAAAATTCTTGAAGTTGACGCAGCTTCAACTATGATTGGATCTGTTCTTGGAACTTCTACTGTTACAACATTCGTTGAATCAGCTTCTGGTATAGCTGCAGGAGGAAGAACAGGGCTTACTTCATTAACTACAGCTGTTTTATTTATCCTTACATTATTCTTCTCTCCAATAATTGGAGTTGTTCCTGGATTTGCTACTGCTCCAGCTCTTATAGTTGTAGGAGTATTCATGTTCAAAAATCTTCTTGATATAGATTTAAGAAACCTTGAAACAGCAATTCCTTGTTTCCTTACTATAATAATGATGCCTCTTTCTTACAGTATCTCAATAGGAATAGCTTTTGGATTTATCTCTTATGTGGCTATTAAAATATTTGTAGGAAAAGCTGGAACTGTAAAACCTATTCTTTGGGTTGTAGCTGTATTCTCTTTCTTAGAAGTATCTGGACTTTTAAGAAAAATGGCTATGATGCTTGGATAAGTTAAAATAATTTATGTTGTTTTATTTCTCTAAAAATATTATAATTTATTTATAATAATTTGAAAGGAATTATAATCATATGACTGAAAAAGAGATTGAACAACAGATGGCAAAAGCTGTAAAGAAAGTCCCTTTTGAAATAAAAAAAATTAAATTTATTTTATTCTTAGTAAAAAAATATAAAAAATTTATTGGGATTTTTAAAATATAATTGGAGGACAGATGACTGAAAAACTGCTTAAAACTGTAGAAAGAATTATAGAGGAATTTAGTAAAAGAGGGTATGATATAGCAGAAGATGTTGTTGAACTTGTTGAAAGCAGAGATGATGTCGCTGCAAAACTTGAAAGTACAAAATTTAAAAATATAGAATTTTTTAATGTAGATGAGGAAAATTCTGTTGGATTTACTCTTGATGATATGCAGGTTAACTTCTTCGTTGAATATGGTGAAGATGAAGAGGGAAAATGGTATGAAGCCAGTGCAGAGATTATAAATTTCTAAAAAAATAATTCTTAATAGAAAAGGGGCTGTTGTATTTATAAATGCAACTGCCCCTTTTATTAATTTATATTTTTTTATCAAACAACTCTCTCTTATTTTTTTCTACATAGTATTCTATAAGTCTTTTAGCTGTTGCTCCATAATATTTTCCAGCTTCTTTATAATTCTTTTTTCTTTCTTCTGTAACTCCTGCTAAAAAAGCTGCTTTTACAGTGGTTGGCTCTTTCATCTCTATTGCATCATGCCACAAAGACAGATTTACATATTTCCAATATAGTTTATGTATTTCTTGGATACATCCCTTTGTCCATGGCTTTGATTCTTCAAAGAAATGTAAAATTACTGTATCTTTATCAATAACACAATTTAAAGGGTTATTTACCTCAATGCAGCAATTAAATCTATCCCCTATATCAAGAAAATCTCCATCAAGAACTGTATTTAAGGCGTCTTCCTCTATAGCAAGAAATTTTTCACTATGTTTTTGATAACATTCAAACACTCTTTCAGTAATATTATTCTTTTTCCAAGCTGCCACATCAATTAACATAAATCCTGCTGATAAAAATCTATTTTTACTTATATTTAAACTCTTTGATTTTCTTGTGTGTGAATGGTGCATTGCTGCAGCAACAATATTACCTTTCATATCTCTAACCCATAATTCATCAAGCTTTTTTATACAGAGCATATCTACATCCATATATATTATTCTTTTAATATCATCTGATACTAAAGATGGAAGCAGTATTCTTAAAAGTACAGCTCTGTGAAGTCTTGGAGGTGCTTTTGCAGAGATAGGATTTAAATTATTTAAGGTTTTCACTGCATCATATAAAATTATCTTTACATTTCCATATAATAAAGAAAAGTTTTCAAATCTTTTTTTATCCTCTTCATACAATCCATCACAAACTATATGAAAACATATAGGTTGTCCTAAATGTGTGAGAACAATATTTGTCATAAGGACACCAGCATATTTTGCATAATCAGCATTTACTCCAAATCCTATATGATAAATATTTTTCATATTATCACCTGTTCTTTTTAATTTTCTTCTTTTTCTTCATCAAATGCATTGCTTCCAAAAATCCAACTTTTATTTTCTTCCACATAATACTCTGTTAATCTTCTGGCAACTGCCCCATAATATTTACAAGCTTCTTCATACTCTTCATGAAGTTCTGCTGTAATTCCAGCAAAAAAAGCAGATTTCACTGTAGTTGGCTCTTTCATTTCTATATCATACCATAAAGACTGGCGAACATATCTCCAATAAATATCAAAGATATATGGAATACAACCTTTTGTCCATGGCTTTGCTTCTTTTATGAAATGAAGGGCTACTGTGTCTTCTCCCACATTTATTGTTAAAGGATTATTTACCTCTATTAAAAAACTAAATTTATCACTTAGCTCTAAAAATTCTCCTTTAAGAACTGTATTTAAAGCATCTTCTTCTATTCCAAGCATTTTCTCACTATATTTTTGGAAACATTTAATTACTTTTTCAGTTAGATTTTTGCTGTTCCACAGAGGTACATCAAAAATCAGAAAACCTGAATTCATATTTTTTTGTTTTTCTGTGGAAGAATCACTCTTGGTTGCCCCAACAGCCATTCCCTGCATATCAATTTTCCACAGTTCATCAAGCCTTTTTAAGCAAAGCATATCTACATCCATATAAAGTAATCTCTCTACATTTTTAGGTACAAAGATTGGAAGAAATATTCTTAAAAGTCCAGCTCTATGAAGTCTGGGAGCAGCTTTTGAAGATATAGAATTTAAATTATCAAGCATTTTAGAAGCATCGTATAAAAATATTTTTACATTACGATACAATACTGTAAATTGATCAAAACGCTTTTTGTCCTCTTCATGAAGTCCATCACAGGCAATATGAAAACAAATTTCCTGTCCTATATGTGTCAGAACAATATTTGTCATAAGAACACCTGCATATTTTGCATATTCAGCATTTATTCCAAATCCTATATGATAAACCATTTTTATTTCTCCCTGTTAAATTTATTAGAATGTATAACGAATTCCTAAACTTACATGCCATTTATTTCTTATTACATCTCCTGTTGAGCTTTGTAATCTTCCATAAACAGCAGTATCTTCTTTAACTTTTGCATCAAATCCTACACCATATTCAACCCAAGTATCTTCTCCAGAGATACTAGAGTTAACTTTTATATCTTGATATTTTGCATTTATATCAATATCTCCCATAAATTCATGAGCTGCTGCGACTCTTAAATATGCCACATTATCATCAAATTTTTTACCATAGTGGAATCCTGCATATCCAATTAAAGATTGATAACTGTCATTAGATACTCTCGCCCCTGATTTTCCATTTAAATTCATTGTATAATCTTCATCATCAATATAAACATATGAAAGCTGTGCAAGAGGCTCTATATAATAATCATTGTCAAACATATAACGATATCCGTATTCTGCATCAGCACTGAAACCATAAGTATCGTAATCTGCTTTATAAGAATCTCCGCTTTCTGAAGTATAAGACAATTCATTATCAAGATTTCCATATTTAATTATAAAATCTCCAAAAGAACCATTTGTTCCTAAATAAGTTGCATACAATCCAACTGTTGCTGAATTAGATTCTCCAGAACCATGATCATAATCTGCATTACCATCAAAATATCCAAAAGCTATACCTGTGAATAATTTTCCTTCATCTATTTTTTCTTTACGATCATATCCAACCTGTACTGCTTTGTATTCTAAATCTAAGTCTATACCTTTACGAACTTCATTTTCTCCAGTATAAATTCTTCCCCATACACCTTGTTCAGCTTCGTTATTTCTTAAATTACCCATACGCTGATAGATATCACTGCTATCTGCTCTCCATGCTGCTGCCATTCCTGCATTTGCTGCTGCACCTATTTCTGCAAAAATATGTCCGCTTCCTTTATTTCCTGCTGTATTTTCAACTTTTTCTATTGCTGTTAAATACCAATCTCCTTTATTATTACTGTCTTCTTCTACTGTAGGAGTTATTGTTTGTTTTACAAGTCCTGCACCTATTTCTGCTTCATATTCTTTTCCTTCAACAGTTATTTTATCTAAACCTGTACCATTAATATCCATTACTAAAATTTTATCATCTTTATCAGCTTTCCATTCTCCGCTTTCAAAAGGATCTGCTGCTATTTCAATAAAATATATTTCTTTATCTTTATTTACTTTTACATCATTAAGAACTATTTTATCTGATTTTTTATTTTCTGCATCAGCACTTATACGGAAAGTAGTATTTTGTAATCTATCTCCTACACCATTTAAAGTAAATGTTCTTCCTCCTTTTTCTCTAGCATCACCTAATATTCCTGCTTTTTCTATTGCGAACATCATTTCTAAATCTTTTTTAGCTTCTTTATATTTTGGACTATTTTTACCATAAGTTTCTCCTAATTTCTTTAATTCTTTCTCCATCTGAGATTCTAATAATTCTATTTGTCCTAATTGCTCTGATGTTGGCAGTAGAGGTGATTCATTTGGAGCTGTATGATAAATATCTATAACTCCACCATTGCTTGTAATAAGAGTTTTAAGATTTCCATTTAAAGCATCTTTAATCTCTCCACTAATATTATAACTATCTATACCATTTGAATTATGTGCATACCAAGTTGCTCCCTTTTCTAAATTTATATCTACAGCTAATGTTGTTTTTCCTTCGTATTGTTTACTTTCTACAGCTTCTATTTTTCCTGCAAAGAATGAATCAAAACTAGTTAAATTTAATGTTATTTTAGAATCAGCATTGGCTTTATGAGATGAATCTGGGGTAGCTATACTTTCAGCCTTTATATTACCTATTATTTGAACTGTATTTTTTTTATTTTTATTTATTATAATAGACGCTGTTACAGTCGCATTTGAGTAAGCCTTTGCATTAGCATATAGTGCATAACCTAATTTATTAGTAATTATTAAATTTTTTTTAAATTCTGCAATTCCATTATTCTCTTTAGCTACTACATAAACTGAACTTCCAAAATTATTTTTTTTTATTTCAACATTTTTTTTAAAAGATACAGTACCTGAGGTACTTTCATTATCAATAAAAATCCCCCATTCTTTTTTTTCTCCATCATCAGAAATAATTATTTCATCTATAATTTCATTTTCTCCATTAATTTTATAATACTTATCATAATTTACTTCTGAATCTTGAGCATACACCCCTGCACTCATATTTCCAGCTAAAACACCCAAACACATTAAAAGTAATACTTTCTCTTTTAAATTTTTCCCATTTTTTACTTTTTCCATAATATCACTTCTCCCATCAAATTTAAAAATAATATAAATATTAGTTTTTTAGTTTCATATTTTTAATAGTATTTTTGATATTATATGTATAATTGTTTATAAGTTTTTATACGAAAAAAAAACATTAAAAAAAGACTGTTTTATTTATAAAAAACAGTCTTTTATGCTAAAAAAATATAATTGTTTTATAAAAATTTAAAAGTATAATTAGTTATAATTTTTTATACACTATCTATATTTTGCATTTTATAGCCCCTAGTAATTATATACACCATAATTAAAGAAAATGCAAATTTTAATAAAAATTTTTTATTTTTTTATTTTTCTAAGAAATCTTTAAATTCATCTTTAACAAATTGATATTTTTTCTTACAGAAATGGCATTCTGTTTCAATTACTCCATTCATCTCATCAAAAAGTTTGTTAAGTTCCTCTTTTCCAAGTGTGATAAGTCCTTTATAATATTTTTCTTTACTGCAGTTACAGCTGTATCCTATTTCTCTCTCCTCTAAAACTTCATAATCTTCCACAAGTTTTTCGTGGTTTTCATCTGTCATATCTTCATAAAGAAGTTTTAAGATTCTCTCTAAATCCATTCCTCCTTTAAAAAGTTCTGTAACATTTCTTATAGCTTTTATTTTTTCTTCAAGTTTATCTATAAATTTTTCATCTGCATCAGGGAAAAGCTGTACCATATATCCCCCTGCTGATCTTACAGTTTTGTCATCTTTTAACTCTACTCCAAGAGCTATAACTGTTGGAGTTTGTTCTGAAGTTACATAATAATATGCAATATCCTCTGCAATCTCTCCTGAATTTATTTGAGATAGTCCAACATATGGTTCTTTAAG
Organism: Fusobacterium sp.; assembly: GCA_019416865.1. GTDB lineage: Bacteria > Fusobacteriota > Fusobacteriia > Fusobacteriales > Fusobacteriaceae > Fusobacterium_B. The sequence continues at coordinate 40,554 of DXWL01000009.1, read as the reverse complement.
TCCCATATCTTTTATAACTCTTAAACTTCCTTTTCCCACAAGATTTTTTACATCTGGTTTTCCTGATGGAAGTGCTGGAAGATCTGCTTGAGGATTTGAAATATATCCCTTAACTCCTCCAAATCCATCTGCTGTAACAGTCATATGAGGTACAAGTCCATCAGTTGATGTTATAAGAGTTAAAAGATCATTACCTTTTAAAGACATTCCCATTATAACCCCTGCTGTTAGAAGTCTACCAAATGCAGCTATTGATGTAGGACTACATCCATGTATATCAAGTGCCTTCTGTACTGTTTCTGTTGTATCCACAAGAATGAATCTTGCATTCTTGCTCACTCCTCTTATTGCTCTGTCTTTCATTTCTGTTTCCTCCTAATAAAACTAATAAGCATCATATCTGATTATCTCTACATATTTTTTATATTTTTTTGGAGAGATAACCTTTTTTAAAATAATATTATTTTTTATTTTTCCGTTTTTTTCTATAAATTTTCTTATTTTCTTTATCTCTTTTTTATCAAATTCATAATAACCAAGGATTGTATCATCAGCTTTGTTAATATAAAGATTTTTTATCTGTGGAATATCTTTTATTTCAAAATACTTTTCTAGTTTCCTGCAGGTTTTTTCTCCTATCCCACTTATTCTAGAAAGCTCATCAATACTTTCTATTCCTCCTTTTATATCTCTAAAGCTTATTATCTTTCTCACATAGCTTTCTGCAACTCCGCTTCTTAACATCTCCTCTTGTGTGGCTCTGTTAATATCCAATTTTCCAGAAGCATTATCACTCATTATTAATTTATATTTTCCAAAAGCCAAAGAGGAAAATACAAAAAATACAACTAACATTAACAATGAAATTTTTCTTTTCATAATTCCCCCCTTTCTGTCAAAAATATTTTAAAAATTAAAAAGTTCGTGTTTTTGTTTTATTCTCTCTCTCATTTCACATATATACATATACGGATCTTTAGGATTTATATATCTTGTAATTGCAGCTCTTGTTTCATCAATCATCTCAACCTTTTTACTGATAGCTCCTCCTCCAAGAGCTATTGTAGATTGATTTTCTTCTATCATCTCAATATTGAATATTGATTCTTTTCCCTCTTTTGAATAACCTACATTTTCTCCCCAATCCATACTATTTTTCTGCCTGTAAAGATAATAAGGTTTCAGGTTCATCTCTGCTGTAAGTTTTTCTATCTCTGCCTCTATCTGTTCATTTTCAATAGCAGTAATTTTATATTTATCTCTTACAAGTTTTGAACCATGTTTAATTGCAAGAGTATGAATTGTCAAATTATCTATATCATATTTTCTCACTTCATTAAGAGTGTATAGAATATCTTCAACACTTTCCCCGGGAAGTCCTAAAATTAAGTCCATATTCACAATAAATCCAAGTCTTTTTATCTCTCTGAACATATTATCAAAATGCTCTCTGTTAAAATTTCTGTTAAGCTCTTTTAAAATAGGTTCATTAAAACTTTGTGGATTAAGGCTTACTCTGTCTACACCCTCATCTTTTAATATTTGAAGTTTTTCAATATTTAAAGTATCCTCTCTTCCAGCTTCAAAAGTAAATTCTCTTAAATATTCAAGATTTATATTTTTATACACTGCATCGATTACTCTTTTCAAATCTTTTTCAGTCAGAATACTTGGAGTTCCTCCTCCAATATAAAGAGATTCTATTCTATAATCTTTTCCCTCAAGCATCTCACCTGTAAGTCTTATCTCTTCAAGAAGAGTTTCTACAAAATCTCCGTAATATTTTCCAAGTTTGCTGTTTATTTCATAAGAAGCAAATGAACAATACTTACATCTTGTAGGACAATAAGGGATACCAATATACATATTTACAGCCTTATCATTAAGATATTCACTCTCTTTTTTTACTACATCCATAAGAAGTTTTCTTTTTTTAGGAAAAGCAAAATAAAGTTTATCCAAAATCTCATCAATTTCATCATAAGAATATCCCATTATAAGAAATCTTCTTACAAGCTTTGTAGGTCTTACTCCCATCAAAGCTCCCCAAGGATAAACCTTATCAAAAAGTTTAAGCATTCCTGCTTTTATCATTACGATTTTTTGATCTGTCATCTTGTCGCTGTAATTTTTTAGTGTGAAAACATATTTTCTCTCTCCTGCACTTAGTTCAAGAGATATGATATCACTATTTTCTTCAAGAGTTTTTACATTCAGCTCCTCTATTTCAATATCGGGAAGCATAACTTTTTTAAACTCATGTATTGTATTATCTTTTATATTAAAATCTAAATTGATTATCACAATTTCTCCTAACTTTTTATACTTATAAATTTTTTAATTTCTCTGTCTTATTTTTTTCAAAACAGTTTCATATTGAGTTTCACTAACTCTTCCATTTTTTAATAAATCCTTCAAACATTCCTCTTTATTAAGCATTCCATCTCGTCCGCTTATATCTATAAATGACTGTATCTGATTTATTTTTCCGTTTTTTATAAGACTAGCTATACCTCTGTTTATGCACAGCATTTCACAAAGAGGAACTCTTTCTCTGTCGGAAATTCCCTCAATAAGTTCTTGATAAACTACTCCTATAAGATTTGAGGCAAGTTGTCTTTGAATAAGATTCTTTTTATTTTCAGGGAACACAGAAATAATTCTGTCGATAGTATCAACAGCTCCGTTTGTATGAAGAGTTGCAATTACAAGGTGTCCTGTTTCAGCTCCCACAAGGGCCATCTCAAGACTTTCCAAATCTCTAAGTTCTCCCACCATAATAATATCCAAATCCTGACGAAGAGCAGATCTAAGCCCGTCTAAAAAGCTTTTAGTATCTGTTCCCACTTCTCTCTGTCTGATTATACTTTTCCTGCTTTGAAAAATATATTCTACTGGATCTTCTATAGTAAGAATATTATAATTTCCTTTTTCGTTAAACTCCTCTATTATACCTGCAAGAGTACTGCTTTTTCCGCTTCCACTTTTTCCTGCTACAATAAGAAGTCCATTTTTTCTTTCTAAAAGTTCATAAATTTTTCTATTTATATTAAGCTCTGAAAGTGTAAAAGGTTTATTTCTTATTATTCTTATACTCATTCCAATACTGCCCTTTTCATAAAAAATATTTATACGGCAATATATATCATTTTCTCTAAATGAAAAATCAAGTTCCCTCTCTATTTCAAAAATCTCTTTCTGCTCCTCTTTAAGAATAGAAGAGGATAGGTTTATCATATCCTCTTCACTAAAATTATTATATTCTTCTATTCTTACAAGGCTGCCGTTTATTCTGAATACAGGAACTTCCCCAGAAAGAAGATGGATATCTGAAGCTCTCATCTTTTCCCCTTTTAACAAGATTTTTAAAAAAGTTTCTTTATTCATACAAGCCATAACCTCTCTCCTTTATAAATTATTTTAGAAGAAGCAGTACCAATATACCAAGAATTATTCTGTATACTCCAAACAGTCTAAATGTTCTTGTTTTTATATAGCCCATAAACCATTTAATCACTATATAGGCAACTATAAATGCTGTAAGAGATCCTACAAACATTAAAAGCCATTCCTGTGATGTAAAACTTATTCCACTCTTCATAAGCTTAAGAAGAGTGGCTCCAAACATTGTGGGAATAGCAAGGAAGAATGAAAATTCCGCTGCTGTTCCTTTAGAAAGCCCAAGAAGAAGAGCTCCTACAATAGTTGCTCCTGATCTTGAAGTTCCAGGTATCATAGCAAGACATTGGAAAAATCCAATAGCCAGTGCCATTTTATACGATATCTCTTTAAGAGAATTTACTTTTCTTATTTTGCTTATTTTATCCTCTATAAAATATAGGATTACCCCATATACTATAAGCATAACTGCAACAATCTTAGTATTTCCCATAAACATCTCTGTAATATAATCATCAGCCATAAAACCAATAACAGCTGCAGGAATTACACCTACAACAATCTTGCTCCATAAAGTTACTCTCTCAATTAGTACCTCTCTGTTTTTTGTAAAAGGGTGAATATCTCCCCAAAAATATAAAAGAACAGATATTATTGAGCCAAACTGAACTATTACAAGAAAGTTATCCATAAAATGTTTGCTTATATTAGGACTATTTATAAATCTTTCAACTAAAATCATATGTCCTGTACTGCTTATAGGAAGAAATTCTGTTACTCCCTGAACTATTCCAAGAAGTATTACCAGTAAAAATGGATTCATTTGTAAATTTCCTCCTATAAATATGGATCTTCTTTAGCAAGATAGTTTACTACATAATCATATACTCCCTCTTCAAGAGTATGGAATTTTTTAGTATATCCTGCTCTTTTTACTTTTTCCATCTTAGCTTCTGTAAAATATTGATATTTTCCTCTTAAATCTTCAGGCATAGGAACAAACTCAATAACATCTTCCTCTTTCAGATTTTCATTTCCTGAAGCTGCTCTCATTGTTGCCATAGAAAGATCTTTAAAGCTTCTTGCTTCTCCTGTTCCAACATTATATACACCTGATTCTACTTTTTCTGTTAAGAAGTAGTATAGTAAATCAACTACATCTTTGATATATACAAAATCTCTTAGCTGTTCCCCATCAGCAAATCCCTCTTTATGAGATTTGAAAAGTTTTACTCCTCCATTAGCTTTGTATTGATTAAATGTATGGAATACCATTGAAGCCATTCTTCCTTTATGATATTCTTGTGGCCCGTAAACATTAAAGAATTTACAGCTTATCCATTGTTTTGGAGTTTCTGTTTGTTTGAAAGACCAGTCATCAAATATTTTTTTAGAATATCCATATTTATTTAATGGAAGAAGTTTTTGATATGCTTCTATAGATATATCATCGTCATACCCTTGTTCCCCTGCTCCGTATGTTGCAGCAGATGAAGCATTAACAAAATTTATATTTTGTTTTGCACAAAACTGCCATAATTTTTTTGTATATCCATAGTTATTGCTCATTAAGAAATCTCCGTCTTTTTCTGTTGTTGCAGAACAAGCACCAAAGTGAGCCACACCTGTAATTTTTGCTGCATTTTCAGGAACATCAAGCCAATCAAACAGATTATCTCTGTCTACCCAGTCTGCATATTCTCTTTTTCTTAAATTCAGCCATTTATCCTCTGTTCTAAGTTTATCAACAGCTATAATATCTTTTATTCCCATTTCATTTAATTTCCATATAAATGCACTTCCGATAAATCCAGCTGCACCAGTTACGATTATCATTTTTCAACCTCCATGTTATTTAACTATATATAAATTTTATCCGTTTTTTACACTTTTTTCAAACTTTTTTTCAAATTCTCATATTCACTTTTATTCAGTCCTGTTCCCCCTAGAGATGATTCTACTCTATTCACTCCATGAAAATCAGAACCTCCAGTTATTATAAGATTATATTTTTCTGCAAGAACCATATATTTTTCTCTGTCTTTTTTAGAAAAACTATAGTAATTTACCTCCAAACCTCTCAATCCATGTTTTACCAAATCAGAAACTATTCTTTCAACTTCAGCAAAATCATCTGTTATAAGTTTTGGATGAGCAAGAGAAACAAAAGCCCCGTTTTTTACCAAAATATCTACAGCATCAGCAGGTTGATAATCTCTTTTTTCTACAAAAGCAGCCCCGCCCTTTCCAAGATAATTTTTAAAAGCATCAGATTTACAGCTCACATATCCTTTTTTCAGCATAATCTCTGCAAAATGTGCCTTACTTATAACATTTCCCTGAACAATTTCAAGAAGCTCTTCCATTGTTACTGGAAGTTTTAAATCTGCCAGTTTTTTTATAATCTTTTCATTTCTTTCATTTCTTATTTCTGCTATTCTTTCCAGCTCTTTTAAAAAATTCTTATCTTCAAGATTTAAAAAATACCCAAGAATATGTACATCTTTCCCCTTAAGATTACAAGACATCTCTATCCCTTTTATAATTTCAACCTTATACTTTTCCTCATACTCTCTTAGTTTTTTTTCATCACGAAGCCCGTCTACACTGTCATGGTCTGTTACAGCAACCACATCAAGCCCTTTTTCAGAAGCAAGTTTTACAACCTCTTCCACAGTAAAAGTTCCGTCAGAATTAACAGTATGAGTATGCAGATCTGCAATAACTTTTTCCATATTTTTCTCCTTTTTCTTTACACCGACGAAAAATCCCTGCATTTTCAGCAGGGATTTTATTTTCAGTATTAGTTATCCCAGTTTTCTAATTCAGAGAAATATGCAGGATAAGCTATATATAAAGCTTTGGCATTAACATTGTTTCTTTCCTGTTTTGTTAAAGCACCTTTTTGAGATATAGTTACTATCTCCATAAGTCTGTCTGATACTTCTGCTCCATACCAGCTTTGAGCATCAAAAAATTCTGCTCTTTTTATAAATTTATTTAAAATCTTTCTAAGTCTTTTTACATCTTTTTTATCTAAATCAGATTTTTGAGAGAAAGCTACAATCTCTTTCCACTCTTCAGGAGTTGCTACTGTATTTTGAATATGGTTTGAAGGATTAGCCATTCTCAAACGAGCTTCTGATGTCATTTTATCAACAAGTCCTTTAGGATTTTTTATGTTGTTGTCGTCAAGATAGAAACTTCTGTCTATGCCTGAAACATATCCATCAAGAAGAGATTTAAACTTATCTCTGTCTTCATCTGTAAGTTCCTCTTTTGTAGGAAGAGTTTTCAGAAAGTTATAATCTTTTTCTGTCATTTTTCCTGTTTTTTGTAAATAATATAATGGATCTTCATTTCCATACCAATCAGGTATAAGTGCTTCTTCAACTACCGCTTTTGATATTGTGTTAGGCCAGTTTTTTATCATCTCGTCTGTTATTTCTTGTTTCTCTGATACTTTCACAGAGCTACATGCTGTTACCAGCAGAAGAGCTCCCACAGCTAATAATTTTTTCATATTTTAGTCCTCCTAAAAAATTTTCTTCCTCTGTTTATCTTCTGTTATCTTCCACAACATTTATTGTATGGTTTTCCGCTTCCACATGGGCATAGACCTTCAGGATTTGCTTCACTTCCCATTGAAGGATCTTCTGCTTCAGGTTCTCTTGTTTTTACAACAACTTTAAACATATATGATGTTGTTTCCATTTTTATTGTTTCAAGCATTCTTCCATAAAGTTCCCCTGAAAGAAGTTTATATTCAATAACTGGATCTTTTTGTCCGTAAGATCTTAAATAAATTCCCTCTCTTAATCCGTCAAGAGCTTTTAAGTGTTCTCTCCATCTATTATCAACCACTTCAAACAGAACATATTTTTCTATCTCTCTCATAAGTTCAGGAGTAATTTCCTCTTCTTTTTCTTGATATTTAGCTTCTATATCATTGAAAAGTTTTTCTGCATATTCTTCAATTCCATAAGCTTTATATTCATCTAAATCTGCAATTTCATATCCGTAGTGTTCTTTTAAAAATTCAGAAAGTCCTTTTACATCCCATTCATCTTTAAACTCTCCTACAAATCTTTCGATTACAGCTGATTGAATTGTTCCTCTTAACATCTCTGTAATTGTATCTTTTAAATCTGTTTTAGAAAGAGCTTCATTTCTGCTTGCATAGATTGCTTCTCTTTGTTTATTCATAACATCGTCAAACTCAAGAAGAGATTTTCTGATTCCGAAGTTTCTTGATTCAACTTTTTTCTGAGCATTTTCTATTGCTTTACTTATCATTTTGTGAGCAATAGGCTCTCCTTTAGGAATTCCAAGTTTTTCCATAACAGTTTTTACTCTGTCTGAACCGAAAAGTTTCATTAAGTCATCTTCCAGAGAAAGATAGAATTGTGATTCTCCAGGATCTCCCTGTCTTCCTGCTCTTCCTCTTAACTGATTATCAATTCTTCTTGATTCATGTCTTTCTGTTCCTAAAATATATAATCCTCCTAAAGCTTTTACTTTTTCTTTTTCAGCTTCACATTGGGCTATATATTTATCAAGCACTTCTTTGTAGTTTTCATCTTCAGGAGAGATTTCATTTTTTGCCATAAAGTCTGGATTTCCTCCAAGCATAATGTCTGTTCCTCTACCTGCCATGTTTGTTGCAATTGTTACAGCTTTGTATCTTCCTGCCTGTGCTACAATCTCTGCTTCTTTAGCATGGAATTTTGCATTAAGTACATTATGAGGAATGTTCATCTCTTTTAATCTGTTTGATAAAAGTTCTGAACCTTGAATTGTGATAGTTCCCACAAGAACAGGCTGACCTTTTTCATGAAGTTCTTTTATTTTTTCAACAATTGCATCTATTTTTTCCTCTTTTGTTTTATAAATTATATCTCCGTTGTCTTTTCTAATAACAGGTTTGTTTGTAGGGATAATAACTACTTCAAGTCCATAAGTGTGCATAAATTCTGCTGCTTCTGTTTCTGCTGTACCTGTCATTCCTGAAAGTTTATCATACATTCTGAAATAGTTTTGAAGAGTTATTGATGCAAGAGTTTGGTTTTCCCCTGCTATTCTTACTCCCTCTTTAGCCTCTATAGCTTGGTGAAGTCCATCTGAATATCTTCTTCCTTCCAAAGCTCTTCCTGTAAATTCATCAATTATTATTACCTCATTTTCTCTTACAAGATAATCTTTATCTCTTACAAAAAGCTCTTTTGCTTTTAATGACTGCATTAAATAGTGAGTAAGTTCAATGTTGCTTGGTGAATAAAGGTTATCAAGTCCAAGCATCTTTTCAACTTTCTTAACACCTTTTTCTGTCAGTACAACATTTTTTCCCTTTTCGTCAACTTCATAGTCTTTCCATACTTCATCTGGGAAATTCATCTCTTTTTTCTTTTTAATATCTGTTATTTTTTCTGTTTCTCTACTTCTTTCAAGCATTGTCGCCACTTGGAAGAATGTTTGATAAAGTTTTGCTGTATTTTCAGCAGCTCCTGATATAATAAGAGGTGTTCTTGCTTCGTCAATTAAAATTGAGTCTACCTCGTCAACTATACAGAAGTTTAATTTTCTTTGAACTTTGTCTTCAAGTCTTGCAACCATGTTATCTCTTAAATAGTCAAAACCAAATTCTGAGTTTGTTCCATAAGTGATATCTGCTTGATAAGCTGCCTTTCTTGCATCATTTTCCAGTCCATTTATTATTACACCTGAAGTCAGTCCAAGGAAAGAATAAAGTTGTCCCATTTGATCTCTATCTCTTTGAGCAAGGTAATCATTTACTGTGATTACATGGACACCCTTTCCTGTAAGAGCATTAAGATATATAGCTGTTGTAGCAACAAGAGTTTTTCCTTCCCCTGTTTTCATCTCAGTTATTTTTCCTTCATGAAGTACAATTCCCCCTATAAGCTGTACATCATAATGACGCATTCTAAGAACTCTTTTTGATCCTTCTCTTACAACTGCAAAAGCTTCCACTAATATATCATCTAGTGTTTGCCCCTCTGCTAATCTTTTTTTGAATTCCTCTGTTTTTCCTCTAAGTTCTTCATCTGAAAATTTTTCATATTCAGGTTCTAAAGCGTTGATTTTATCAACAATTTTTCTCATTCTTTTTATTTCTCTGTCATTTTTTGTACCAAAAATTGCTTCTAATAGACCCATTGCTTTGTTTCCTCTCCACTTTAAATTTATTTTTTACAATTTTACATTTTAAATACTATCACAATCTTGCTATTTAGTCAATTTAACTCATGCTTTTAGTCATTTTTTTCCTTAATCATTTGGAAAAACTCCTCTTCTGATAATATTTTTATAGTTCCTATATCTTGAGCTTTTTTCAATTTACTTCCGGCATCCTTTCCTACTATAAGAAAATCAAGATTTTTACTTACAGCTGAAAGATTTTTTCCTCCAAATTTTTCTATCTCTTCTTTAATCTCATTTCTTGTAAATTTTTCCAGTTTTCCCGTTACCAAGAAATTTTTCCCTTCAAAAATATTTTTTTCAACTTTAGATTCTTGTAAAAGAGAAAAATTTACACCATAATCTTTTAACTTTTCTATCATCTCTATATTTATAGGCTCTCTGAAAAAGCTATATACAGATCTCGCTACTTTTTCACCAACTCCATCTATTGAAAGAAGTTCTTCCTCTGTCATCTCCATAAGTCTATCTATATTTCTGCTTTGTTCAGCCAAAAGATTTCCTAAAAATTTTCCTACATAAGGGATTCCCAGTGCATAGAGAGTTTTTGTATAGTCTCTTTTTTTGCTTTCTTCAATAGAATTTAAAAGATTTTCCACACTTTTTTCTCCCATTTTTTCAAGTCCAGCTATATCTTGTCTGAAATTTTTCAAATTATATATATCTGTTATATCTTTTATAAAACCTAAATCAAGAAATCTTTCAATTATTCTTTCTCCAAGCCCTATTATATTCATTGCATCTCTCGAAACAAAATACTCTATTCTTCCCTGAATTTTTGCAGGACAATGTTTATTAGGGCATTTCAGATCCACAAGCCCCTCTTCTTTTTCAAGAGGTGTCTCACAGATTGGACAATTTACAGGGGGAACTACTATTTTCTCCTCACCTGTTCTTACCTCTTTTATAGATTTTACAACCTGAGGAATAATTTCTGCAGCTTTTTCTATTATTACCCTGTCCCCTATTCTGATATCTTTTCTTTCTATCTCATCAAAATTGTGAAGACTTGCTCTCTTTACTCTGCTTCCTGATACCTCTACCTCTTCAAGCTCTGCAACAGGAGTAACCTTTCCCGTTCTTCCTACCTGCCATGTTATATCAAAAAGTTTTGTTGATACCTGTTTTGCAGGAAATTTATAAGCAATAGCCCATCTCGGACTTTTTGTTGTGCTTCCTAATATATTCCAAAGAGAAAGTTCATTTACTTTAATTACAAGTCCATCTGTTTCATAATCTAAGTTTTCTCTTGCTTCTCTCCAGTATTCTATTTTTTTATCAAGTTCCTCTGTTGTACTTATAACTTCCCCTATTTTTGTTGTTTTAAGCCCTAATTTTTCTATATACTCAAGTGCTTCTTTATGAGTTGAAAGATTATATTTTTCACTGTTTACTATAAAATAAAAATAACAGTCAAGCCCTCTTTCCCTTACAATTTCAGGATCTATTTGTCTTAAAGTTCCACTGGCTGCGTTTCTTGGATTAGCAAATATCTCTTCTCCCTCTTCCATTCTTTTTTTGTTAAGCTCTTGAAATCTGCTTATAGGAAGAACAATTTCTCCTCTTACCTCTATATCAATATTTTCTTTTAAAAATTTTGGCACAGAGGCTATCTCCATTACATTTTCAGTAACATCTTCTCCAATTACTCCGTCCCCTCTTGTTACTGCCTGAACAAGTTTTCCTTTCTCGTAAATAACACTTATAGAAAGACCATCAAGTTTTACTTCCAAAACATAATCTATTTTATTTTTTTTACTGTTTTCTTTGCTTATTATTTTTTCAGCTCTTCCTATAAAATCTTCAATATCTCTGATATTATAGCTATTTGAAAGGCTAAGCATAGGTACTCTGTGTGTTACTTTTTCAAATTTTGTATCCTTAAGACTTGAACCTACATTGATACTTGGAGAATTCTCTGCAGAATATTCTGGATACTCCTTTTCCAAATTTTCCAATTCTTTCAAAAGTTTGTCATACTCAATATCTGATATTAAACTCTCATTTTTAGAATAGTAATAATAATTATATCTATCCAGTTCCTCTCTCAATTTTTTTATTTTAATTTCTATATTTTCTATCATTTTTACTCTCCTGATTTATTTCTCTCTCAATTAATTATAACTTTTTTTCTATATAATTGCTATTTTTTTATGAGCTTTCTCTGCTGTAAAAATAAAATATCTGCTCTGTAACACAGTATACAAACTGCATTATAGAACAGATTATTTAATCTTTATTGTTTATTTTTGTAGAAAATAAGGGAAAGCACTATCACTGCAAGACAAATTCCAAGATATAAGAAAGTTCTTGGATTTTGAAGTCCTCCAACTATAATAAGAAGTGAACCAAATATTGCAAGAATTGGAATTACCACTCCACGAATTTTTCCCTCTACCTCTCCTTTAAAATATAACTTTATCACACATACATATAGAATTATATATAGTATATAACTTGCTACTATTGGTATCTCTGAAACATCAGAGTTAGGAATAAGATTTCTGCTTTGCACAATATAGTTTATTACTGACCATATAATAGTTGTTGTAAAAGCTATAGCTGCAGAATATTCTGGAAGATGAGTTTTATCGTTTACTTTTTTTATTCTTTCAGAAGCTGGGAACATTCCTCTCAGTGCCAAAGAATAAGGAAGCCTTATAAATCCTAAAATAAATCCATTTAGAGTTCCAAGAACAGAGATTATTACAAATATAAGAATAATCTTTGCTCCTCCCTCTCCAAAAAGTTTAACAGCTGCTTCATTTACATGAGCATCTCCCATTTCCATAATATTCATAGGACCTATTAATCTGCTTATTCCTGCAAAATAAAATATATATGCTGCTAAAACAAATATTGGCCCAACTATAAGAGCTATTGGAAGATTCTTTTTTGAATTTTTTATTTCATGAGCTATTGACGTAGATACAACCCAACCATCATAAGAAAATGCTATTGGTCCAAGTGCTGCAAGCCAACTTACAGAATTTCCTCCTGCTGTACTTACTTCATTTCCTATTGGAACTGCTGCATAAGGGTTTCCATAGATAAATCCAGCTCCAGCTATTACAATAAGAGGTATCATTTTTATTACAGTTGAACAGTTTTGAAAATATCCTCCTAAATTTGCTGATAAAACATTTACTAAAAAGCACCCAACTATAGCTGCTGTTCCTATTAAAGCAATAGTGTAAGAACTAGCTTCTATTCCAAAAAGCATAGCTCCATATATACCTGCTACCCATGAAACTACAACTGTTACAGCAGGGTAATAAATAAATACTTGAAACCAACCAAAAGCACAGGCTGTTTTTTTACCTGAATATTCATCAGCATAAGTGATTACTCCTCCTGCTTTCGTTGTTTTTGATGCTAAAACTCCTATAGCAAGGCTTCCAAATATTATTCCTACTGCTGCCAGAGAAAATAATATTATTCCATCTTTTATACTTCCATTTGTATATATTAAAATATTGTCGCTTTTAAAAAATATTCCTGAACCTATTACTATACCAACAATCATTGCAATTGCTGTAAATAAACTATATTCTTTTTTCTGCATATTTTCTCCTTTCAAAACAGAATTTCTTTCTGTCATATATATTTTAAATTTTTTATGCAACATTTTTTGATAAAATCAATTATACACTATTTTTATCTTTTTGAAAATAAAAAATATTACCTGAAAAAATAAAATTTGAAGAAAACTGCATTTTGAGAGCGTTTTTTATTAATAAAATTCTTTTTTTAATTCTTTTATCCAATCCATTATTCTTTCAGGTGTTTCATCATCCTGATTGTTCTCATCAAGAGCAAGTCCCACAAAATGATCATCTATTACAGCTTCACTTTCTTCATATTTATAACCCTCTGTTGAAGTAAATCCTATAATCTCTGCTCCACTTTTTACAGCTGCATCATAAAGGACTCTCATTCCTCCCACAAAAGATTCACCAAAAGCAAATTGATTTCCAAGTCCTGCTACAGCAACTTTTTTTCCTTTAAAATCCATTTTCTCCATCTCAGGAAGAACTTTTACCCAATCCTCTTGAGCTTCTCCCACACCATATGTAGGAGTTACAAGTATTAAGTTTTTATAATCTGCCATTGCTGTTATTCCTTCTTCACCTACATTTATAATATCGTGATCATCTTTTCTTAGATTAAAATCAATCTCATCAGCTATTGCTGCTGTTTTTCCTCCTGTTGTCGCATAAAATACTCCGATTTTTTCCATAATTAATTTCCTCCTCTATTCTCTAAACCACATATATCTTTTATAACTTCTCCAGCTATAATAAGACCTGCTGACGATGGTACAAAAGATATGCTTCCTATATTTTTTGATTTTTCTCTGCTGTTTGTATCATTTACAGGCCTCATTGGGATCTCTTTTGAATAAACTACCTTAAGTTTTTTTATTCCCCTTGTTTTCAGTTCTTTTCTCATCACTTTTGCCAAAGGACAAACAGAAGTTTTGTTTATATCTGCTACTTCCAACATAGTAGGATTTATTTTGTTTCCTGTTCCCATTGAAGAGATTATAGGAATATTTTTTTCTGCTGCTGTTTGAACTAAATCAAGTTTTGCAGATACAAGATCTACAGCATCTACTATGTAATCATAAGTTTTATCTTTAAAAAATATATCTCTTGTTTCGCTGCTGTATTTTTCCTTTATTGGATGAATTTTTATTTTTGAGTTTATAGATAAAGCTCTTTCTTTTATTACTTCTGTCTTATCTTTTCCTATTGTGCTCTCAAGTGCTATTATCTGTCTGTTAAGATTTGTTATATCCACAGTATCATAATCTACAACTGTAAGCTCTCCTACACCTCCACGGACAAGAGCCTCAACAACAAATCCTCCAACTCCTCCCAGTCCAAAAACAATTACATGGGAATTTTGAAGTTTATTAAGGTTTTCCCTTCCTATTAAAAGTTCCTCTCTTTGAAAAATCATAAATACTCCTGTTTATATTTTTTACTAATTCAATAAAGAAATTATAACCTTATCCAAATTAAAAATCAATATTTTTTTATTTTGTTTGTTTTTCGTCAGCCCTCATGTTTTCAATCAGCACACTAGTTTTAAAAAATTTTTTCAAAAAAAGTTTCTAATTTTATATAAAATCCCTTGACTTATAATAAAAAGTATAGTATTATAATCTAGATTACGCATGATGAAGGTCATCAGCAACCTATCATCAGCGATTAAGACTTTTGGAGGTGTTAGAATGTACGCAGTTATAAAAACTGGTGGTAAACAGTACAAAGTTACAGAAGGTGATATTTTAAGAGTTGAAAAGCTTAATGCTGAAGTTAATGAATCTGTAGAATTAACTGATGTTCTTTTAGTTGCTAATGGAGAAGATGTAAAAGTTGGAACTCCAGTAGTTGAAGGAGCTAAAGTTGTTGTAGAGGTATTAAGCCAAGGTAAAGGGGCTAAAGTTGTTAACTTCAAATACAAGCCAAAAACTGGAAATCACAGAAAAAAAGGTCACAGACAACTTTTCACTGAGATCAAAGTTACAGCAATCAATGCATAATTAAATGACAAAGGTTGAAGTTTTAAGAAAAAACGGCAGAATTATTAGTTATAAAGCTGTCGGCCATGCAGAATATGACGAATATGGTTCAGATATTGTGTGTGCAGCACTTTCTACTGCATTGCAATTTCCTCTAGGAGGATTTCAAGATGTTTTAGATATCTATCCAAGATTCGAAATATCATCTGACGGATTGCTTTCTGTAGATTTAGCAGATATGGATCTGAAAGGTAAAGAAAGAGAAGTGCACACTCTTTTAGAAAGCATGATGGTAATTGTGAGACAATTATCAAAAGATTATCCTAAAAATATAAAGCTTGTAGAGAAGGAGGAAATTTAAATGTTATTTACATTAAATATACAATTATTTGCCCACAAAAAAGGACAAGGTTCTGTTAAAAACGGAAGAGATTCTAATCCTAAATACCTAGGAGTTAAGAAATATGATGGAGAAGCTGTTAAAGCTGGAAACATCATCATCAGACAAAGAGGTAACAAATTCCATGCTGGTGTAAACATGGGAGAAGGAAAAGATCACACATTATTTGCTCTAATTGACGGATATGTAAAATTCGAAAGATTAGGAAAAGACAAAAAACAAGTATCAGTTTACGCTGAGAAATAATTAAAAAATAATGTATTTAAAAACCGGTTTTTAGCCGGTTTTTTTATTTAATAACTTTTAAAGTTTTAAAAGAAAATATTTTTTATTTTATATATGAAAGAGGTTAAAAATGGTTGATTTGACAGAAGGAAATCCCACAAAACAAATGCTTAAATTTGCTGCACCTGTATGTTTTGGAAATATTTTCCAACTTTTTTACAGTCTTACAGATACTAGGATAGTTGGAAGCACACTTGGAGAAAATTCTCTGGCTGCTGTTGGCTCCACAACATCTATAAGCACACTTCTTATAGGTTTTTTATTAGGTCTTACCAATGGTTTTGCTATAATCGTAGCTCAACAGTTTGGACGTAAAAATGAAAAAGAAATTAAAAAAACTATAGCTGGAACAATTTTTCTTGGATTTTTAACTACTTTAATAATTACGTTTATAAGTCTTATTTTTTTAGATGAAATTTTAAGTTCCTTAAATGTTTCTGATTATCTTTACAAAGAAGCTAAAGGCTATATAGGAGCAATTCTTATAGGAATAACAGCTACAATGTTTTATAATGCTTTTGCCGGAATTTTAAGAGCTGTAGGAGATATTACCGCTCCTCTTATTTTTTTAGTTATTTCCTGTATTTTAAATATATTTCTTGATCTGTATTTTATTCTTATTTTAAATGCAGGAACAACTGGAGCAGCATGGGCAACTGTTATTTCCCAAGGAATATCTGCTATTCTTTGTTTTATATATATGCAGATAAAATATCCTATGTTCAGAATAACAAAAAAAGATTTTTCTTTTAGTTTCAATTTCTTAAAAAATCTTTATGCTTCAGGACTTTCAATGGCTCTTATGATGTCATTGGTATTTTTTGGAACTTTTGCCCTTCAAACTGCAATCAATACTTTCGGGACTAATACCATTGTTGCACATACAGCTGCAAGAAAACTTACAGAATTTTTTATGCTGCCTTTTGCTGTCTTTGGAATTACAATGGCAACATACTGTGGTCAAAACAAAGGAGCTGAAAAAGCTGAAAGAATAAAAATTGGAATTATAAAAGCTTTGATGATAACTTCCGTTTGGAGTTTTATAGTTATTCTTATGAGTTATACTATCGCTCCCCAACTTATTTATATGGTAACTGGAAGTGAAATAAATGAAGTTATATCCACTGCTGAAAAATATTTAAAAATAAATACTATTTTTTATTTTATTCCTGGTGCAATATCTATTTTAAGAAATGCTATGCAGGGGATAGGAGATAGATTAACTCCTGTTATTTCAAGCTCTCTGGAACTTATAGGAAAGATTGCTGTAGTAATTTTTATTGTTCCCTATACTCAATATTTTGGAATCATTATTTCTGAACCTATTGTTTGGATAATTATGGTAATCCCTCTTGTTATAAAAATTTTAAAAAATCCTATTTTCAAAAATTAAAAAATCAGGCAGAATTTCTGTCTGATTTTTTAATTTATTTATAATATACCTAAGACTTCATCTATATTTTTACGACCAAAATAGATTTCTTTATCATCTATCACCATTGCAGGAACACTCATTATTTCATGTTTTTCTCTAAATTCTCTGAATGTAAGAACATCAATTATCTCAACTTGAATATTTTTATTCTCAGCTGCTATCCTTTGTACTGATTGAACAGTTTCAGGGCAATTATTACAGCTAAGTGTAATTCCTATTTTTACATTTATAGGTTTTTGTAGCTGCTCTATCTTAGCTTTATTTTCTTCTGATATTTTCTGTCTAGGACCAGCAATATTATACATAGCAAGAATAAAGGAGTTTAGTTCATGTCCACTTGGAAGAGTTGAATATTTTATTCCTGAAAATTCTCCATTCTTATCTAAAAGAATTACTGTAGGGAATCTTTCTGCTTTAGATTTTTCTTCAAGCTCTAAATTTTCTCCTTTTTCATAAGAAGAAAATTTTATTTTATCAGATACAGAAGCAATCTCTTTTACCATAGCTTCTATTTCAAAAGATTTTTCTACTGCAGAATCTTTTATAACTACAAGTTCGATATTATTTTCAAATCTTTTTGCAATTTCTGAAAGCTGTTCTTTTAAACTGCTGTCTAAAAATTCAATCTCTTTTTCAACTGCTTTTGAACTATTTTGTTCCTCTTTTTCCTCTCTCTTTACTCCTATCTTTTCTCTCAAATCATGGACATATTTTTCTATATTCATAGCAGCATCTGCCCCATCAGCCACAGCTGTAACTAACTGTTTTAACTTTTTAGGACGAATATCTCCAGCAGCAAAAACTCCAGAAATATTTGTCATAAGATTTGAATCAGTTGGAATAAATCCAAAATTATCAAGAGCTATGTGCTCTTTAAATATCTTACTTTGAGGCTCGTATCCTATAAAAACAAATATTCCAAAAGATTGTCCATCCTCTGCTTTATATTCAAAAATTTCATTTGTAACATTATTTTTAAATTTTGCACTTCTTAGTTGTACATCCCCTTTTGCCTCAAGAAGTTCTGTATTAAACTTTACTTCTATTTTAGGGTGCTTTAATACTTTTTCAGCTATTGATTTTGCACAAGTAAATTCAGGTTCTCTAGCTATAACTGTTACTTTTTTAGCATATTTTGTCAAAAATATAGCTTCTTCTGCTGCTGCAAATCCTGCACCTATTACAAAAACATCCATTCCTGTAAAGAATTCCCCATCACAAGTAGCACAATATGCAACCCCTCTTCCTGTAAATTCTTGTTCTCCAGGAAATCCTAATTTTCTCGGAGAAGCTCCTGTTGCAATTATTACAGAAAGAGCCTTATACTCACCTGCTTTTCCTGAAATAATTTTTATATCTTTCGAAAAATCCATTGCAACAACTTCATCTTTTACAAAATTTACTCCAAACCCAAGAGCTTGTTTCTTTAATTCATCTCCAAATTTTGCTCCACTTGTTTCAATTATCCCTGGGTAGTTCACAACTTCACTTGTAAGGTTTATTTGCCCTCCTGCTCTTTCTTTTTCAAGAACAAGAACATCGAGCATAGCTCTTCCTGCATAGATACCTGCTGTTAAACCAGCAGGTCCTCCGCCTATTACTATTACATCATATATTTTTTCATTCATATTATTTTCTCCTTCACGCCTTTATGCTTTAAGGAAATATTAAAGCTTACCTACTAAATCAATTGAAGGTTTAATTGTTTCTTTTCCTGGCTTCCAATTTGCAGGACATACTTCTCCATGTTCTGCTACAAATTTTGCAGCCTGTAATTTTCTTAAAAGTTCAGAAGCTTCTCTTCCAATTCCTGTATCATGAACTTCATAAGCTACAATAGTTCCTTCAGGATTGATTACAAAACTTCCTCTTAATGCAAGTCCTTCCTCTTCAATCATAACTTCAAAATCTCTTGAAAGTTTTCCTGTAGGATCCGCAAGCATAGGGAATTTTATTTTAGCAATTCTTTCTGAAGTATCATGCCATGCTTTGTGTACAAAATGTGTATCTGTAGAAACTGAATATACTTCTGCTCCTTCTGCTTTAAATTTTTCATAATGCTCTGCTAAATCTTCAAGCTCTGTAGGGCATACAAATGTAAAATCAGCAGGATAGAACATGAATACATTCCATTTTCCTTTTAAATCTTCGCTTGTTATCTCTTTAAATTCACCATTATGGTAAGACATTGTTTTAAACTCACTTACTTTTTTTCCAATTAATGACATATAAGTACCTCCATAATCTGTTCTTATTGTTTATTTTTTGATATTAAATTATTTTGATTTGCTTTATAAATCAATTCTATAATTTTTTATAAATTTTGTCAAGAAAATTTGATACTTTTTTAGTATTTTTTTATTTTTGTAATGATAACAATTTTATTTTAAATAATTTATCAAATATAAAAAAGACTGATTCTAAATTGAATCAGCCTTTCTCTTATTTATTTAAGTTTAGAACTATTTAACTACTACTACGTTAGCAGCTTGAGGTCCTTTTTGTCCTTCTTTAACTTCGAAAGTTACTTTTTCTCCCTCTTCTAAAGTTTTGAATCCTTCTTTTTGGATTTCAGAGAAGTGTACGAATAAATCTTTTCCTTCTTCAGAAGTGATGAATCCGAATCCTTTCTCAGCGTTAAACCATTTTACTGTTCCGTTCATTACAATTACCTCCATAAAATACTTTTGTGTTATGAATAGAAAAATAAATATTAGCTTTGATACATAAGTATTTTTATTAAAGATACTTGTAACTCAAATCTATACTTCCTTTACTCTATTACATCCCGATTATATCTTATTCCCATAGTTTTGTCAACTATATTTCAATATTTTTTATACTTTTATGTGTCCTGTAAAAGTTCTAAAATTTCATTTTTAATATTATATTTTCTTTTTCCACTCTTCTATCATGTTTTTAGATTTGGAAACTATTTCGTCAATACTGTTTTCTTCAGGACATACATCTCCCAATACCTCTGCTGTAACTTTACCTGATTTAGGAAACTTACTTCCAAAAGGCATTGCTTTATAAAAACCATCTATTCCTATCACTGTTACAGGAATATTTAGCTCTTTTGAAAGAATTGCAAAGAATTTTTTAAATTCATGAATCTCTCCATCTCTTGTTCTAGCTCCTTCTGGGAAGATAACAAGATTTTTTCCTTCTTTTAATACTTCTGCTGCTATTTGAAGACTCTCTTTAAGATTTTTATTTATATCAACAAGAACTATATTTCCTCTGTCAGCCAAATATCTCATAATTGGTTTTTCAAAATGTTTTTTTATTGCAAAATAATATGTGTTTTTTGCTTGTTCTTTCGTAAATAAATGTCCCACTGCAAAAGCATCTGCAAAACTTTCATGGTTTATAACATAAATTCTAGGTTCTTTGCTTATTTTTTCCATTCCTTTTTTAGATAGTCTTAAATAAAATTTAAATATAGGGGCTGTAAGCACTCTGAATAATCCTACAACAGATGATTTTGGAAGTTTATAATCTATTTTTTCATTAAAAATATCTTTCCAATTTACTGTTTCATTTGTGTAATAATGGCTGTGAGCTCTTATATATTCACAAATATCTCTTATTACCTTTATTCCCCCTGCTTCCTCTTCATTTACAACAAAACCAAAAGTTTTTTCAATAAAAGCATTCATTTCTACCACATCAAGAGAATCCAATCCTAAATCAATTTCTATGTGTGAATCAGGAGTTATTTCCAGCTCATGTTCTCTCTTCATGTATTCTGCAAGAGCCTGAAACTCTCTTGTACTGTATTCTTTATCATCTTTTTTTATTTCATTTTTATTTTCTTTTGGTGTTTCTTTTGAAGTTGTTTCATTTTCATCTCTCTCAATGAAATCTTTAAGCATAAATCTTCTAAGTTTTCCAAGTTTAGTTTTAGGAAGTTCTTCTTTAACAATTTTTATTTCAAGAATTTTTCTATATGCAGGAGCTTTTACATTATAACTGTCTATTATCTCCCATTTAAGTGTTTCTGTAATATTTGTTATCTTTCTCTCTTTTACCTTATCAAAATCTGGATATACAAGAGCAAGAAGGTGATTTTTATGTTCTACTACTGCAATATCACAAATAAGGTCTGTTCCTTTAAAAATCTCATTTTCAATATCAGCTGGGTTAATATTTTTACCATTTGATAAAACTATCATCTCTTTCTTTCTTCCAACTATTGAAATATATCCATCTTCTATTTTTCCAAGATCTCCTGTATGAAACCATCCTTTGTCATCTATTGCTTCTTTGGTAGCTTCAGGTTTTTTATAATAACCTTTCATTACATTTCTTCCTTTAACAATAAGCTCTCCATCTTCTGCAATTCTTACATTTACTCCTGGAATAGCTATTCCTACTGTTCCAATATGAACATCTTCAGGTCTGTTAAAAGCTATGATAGGAGATGTTTCTGTAAGTCCATATCCTTCTAAAACTTTTATTCCAAGAACTTTAAAATCTTCTATTATTGAAGGCTCTATTTTTGCTCCTCCAGAAACTAAAAATCTTATATTTCCCCCTAAAGCTTCATGAACTTTTTTAAATATAATTTTACTTAAAAATTCACACTTTAATTTTTTACATAAATTAAACATCATCAAAGCTTTTTTATCAGCTTTTATTTTTCCCATAATACCCCTATGAATCATTTCCCACAATCTTGGAACTCCAACTACTATTGTTATTTTGTATTCTCTCAACGCTTCTTGAATTGCCTGTGCTGAAAGTTCATCAATTATCACTACTAAAGTTCCAATATGTATTGCCATCAAAAGATTTATAGAAAGAGGTAAAACATGATGATAAGGAAGCAGAGCAAGAACTCTGTCAGCAGGTGTTGCAAGTTTTATCTCTGTAATAGCATCTACATTTGAAAGCAGATTATCAAATGTAAGCATTACCCCTTTTGGATTTCCTGTGGTCCCTGAAGTGTAAAGAAGCACCCCTATATCTTCTGGTTCAGGAGAATAGATTACATATTCATCAACTTTAAAATTTTCAGGAACAACTATTTCATCTACATTTATTATCTTTATATTTTTTCCTGAAAGTTTTACAGCTTCCTCTGCTGTCTTCAGATTTTTATTTGATGTAAATATATATTTTGGTTCACTGTCATTTAAAACATATTCAAGTTCTTCTGCTTTATATCCTGCATCTATATTTACTGGAATCCCTTTACAGTTCCACATTCCAAAAAAGCTGCATATAAACTCTGGTCTGTTTTCCATAAAAAGTACAGCTTTCTCTTCTTTTTCTATATTTAATAAAGAAGAAAAATATTTAGATGTTCTTATAAGATCCTTATAAGTATATTTTTTCCCTTTAAAAAACACTGCTTCTTTATTAAAATCCGTTACAAATTTCATTAAAAATCCTCCTTAAAGATTGTCTATTATCTCTTCCAGTTCTTTTTTATCTGCTGAATTTAAGTCAATCCCTTTTTTTAGTTTATAAAGTATTTCTGAGTCTTGTCCTGTCATACTTTTTTCCAATATTTTAATTATAAGTTTTATATAAAAATTCATTCCATCTCCTTTATATTTATATTTTTTATTTTGAAATCACAGGAAGATAATATATTGAAAAGAAATTGCACACACTTCCTCCTATTACGAATAAATGCCAAATTGCATGACCAAATTTTATCTTCTTTATCATATATATTATTGCTCCAATAGAATATACTATTCCTCCAGCAATTAAACAATTTAAAGATACAGTACTTAATGCAGCTTTTATATCTTTAAAAACAAATACTACCATCCATCCCATAAAAAGATAGATAAGAGTAGAAACCACTTTAAACTTTCCTGTAAAAAATATTTTAAATATTACTCCTATAAGAGTAAGTCCCCATTGAGCAAAAAATATTATCCACTTTGTTTTTCCTGTAAGTACAGTAAAAATATACGGTGTATAAGAAGCTGATATTAACACATATATTGCAGCATGGTCCAAAACTCTGAATACTTGTTTTAATTTTCCCACTTTTAAAATGTGATATGTTCCTGACATTGTATATAAAAATATAAGAGCTGATCCAAATATTATACTTCCTACAATATATCCCATTTCTCCTATTTTCAGTGAACGATCAATAAGAGCTACAAGTCCGGAAATAGCCATTCCTGCACCTATATAGTGGGTGATTGCACTTAAATATTCTTCATAATTTTCCTTCATAAATATCCCCTCCTTAAGTATTATAATAGCTCATTACCCTAAAAATGTCTATATCTTTTACATTTTGCCGTTTTTTCTCCATGTATCTGCTCTGTTTTAAAATAACATTGTAAAATTTTCGTTTTCGTGGTAAAATCAATTGATTTTATTTTTACGATAGGGAAGTGATTTTAAATGGTAGAAAAAAAATATTTGGCACCTAATGCGATAACAGCTGCCAATATGCTTCTTGGTTATTTGAGTATAACATCTTCAATCAGAGGAAACATAGATTATGCAATATGGTTTATTTTCTTAGCAATGGTCTGCGATGGGCTGGATGGAAAAACTGCTAGAAAACTTGATGCTTTCAGTGAATTTGGAAAAGAGTTTGACTCTTTTTCTGATGCTATATCTTTTGGATTAGCACCTAGTATCTTAGTTTACTCTATTCTTTCAATGTATCCAAAATTTGTTTCTTTTGTAATTCCTGTAGCATTTATATATGCTCTTTGTGGAGTTATGAGGCTTGTAAAATTTAATGTTATTACAACTGCTTCTGAAGAAAAAGATGATTTCAGTGGAATGCCTATTCCAAATGGTGCTGCTTCTGTAATATCTTATCTTCTTATTTGTCAGGGGCTTGAAAAACATTTTGATTATCAATTTTTTAATGTAGAAGTATTTATAGCAATCACAATAGTATCAGCTATTTTAATGGTTTCAACTATTACATTCTTAACACCTGATAAGGTCTTCAGAATACCTAAAAAATTTATGATGCCTTTTGTTATTTTGGTACTTGTTACATTAAAATATAGTATGTTTATAATATCTTTCTACTATATAATATATAATCTTTTCCAGTATCATCTATACAGAAAAGAACTTAAAAATTCTGCTGAATAACAAGAATATATATTTACAAAAATAAAAGCCAGAATATAACTGGCTTTTTCTATTCTATACATTAATTTTAAAATTTTAAAGGAGATTTTATGAAAATATTAGTTGTAAGATTTAAACAGATAGGAGATTCAATACTTGCTTCACCTATATGCAACAGCTTAAAACAAACTTTCCCAGATGCAGAGATTGATTATGTTTTATACGAACACGTTGCGCCTCTTTTTAAAAATCATAAATATATTGATAACGTTATTACTATCTCAAAAAAAGAACAGAAAAACTGGTTTAAATATCTTGCAAAAGTGTGGAAAGTTACAAGAAAAAAATATGACATTATAATAGACATTATGTCTACTCCAAAAAGTGAAATGTTTACTCTTTTTGGAATGGGAGCAAAATATAGAATTGGGCGTACTAAAAAAGGAAGAGGTTATACTTACACTCACAAGATTGACGAACCTACTGATGCAAAAAATAAGGTTGATAAATTTTTAAGAATGCTGAAACCTCTTGAAGAGGAGTATAAAATAGTTTATGATCCTAATTTTACTATCACTATTACACCTGAAGAAAAAGCTTATTTAAGAGAAAAAATGGTAAAAGCTGGAGTTGATTTTTCAAAACCTGTTTTTGCTTGTGCTGTTACTACCAGAGTACCTTTTAAAATATATCCTATTGACTGTATGGTAAAAGTTATAAACACTTTTCTTGATGATTTAAAAGATATTCAAATTTTATTTTACTATTCTCCTGATCAAAAGCCTTTTATAAAAGATGTTCATGAGAATATGCTGGGAAATAATAAAAGAGTATTTTCAAATATAGAAACTGCTTCTATAAGAGAACTTGCTATGCTTCTTGACAACTGTGATTTATATTTTGGAAACGAAGGAGGTCCAAGACACCTAGCTCAAGCTCTTGATATCCCAAGCTTTGCTATTTATTTCCCTGAATCTGATAAGAAAGAATGGCTTCCATATACAAATGATAAACATCAGGGAGTTATTTCAAGTGAAATGGCTGACAGCTTTGAAGGTATGACAAGAGATGAAATATACAGACTTATTACTCCTGAATATGTAGTAGAACAAGTTGAAGATCTTTACAATAAATATGTAAAAAAATAATATTTCCATTAAAAAAGGACAGCTTTTTAAAATTTTAAGCTGTCCTATATTTTTTATTTTATTATTTTCTTTATCTTTTCTACAACTTCATTATCAAATCTTACACTTTCACTGAAAAATTCATAGTTGTTATAGCTAAGAGATATTTCCATATCTCTGTAACCTCTTTCCATAATATCAGTAATTTTTATATGATTTGTTTTTCTTTCTGTAACTGAACTGAACCATATTCCCAGCCATTTACAGATATTCGATACCTCTGTTTCATCAAAAGAAAATTCCACATCTCTCTCAAAAGATTTTTTCTTATCAGAGCTATCTTTTATCTCTGCTCCAAAGTTTTCATCTGCGTGAATTATATGCAGGTTCGTCAGTAATAATCCCTTTTCTGTTGTCATATTGCTCCTCTCCCTTTTTCATTCATGTATGTAAAACTGTATAAGCTATTTTTATATGTTATTCCATTGTTATTTGATATCTTTTTATATCCTCTTCTGTTTTATCTTTATCAATTATACCTACAGACATAGGATTTTCATTAAAGAATATCTCAATAGGCTGTTCCCCTTTAAATTTACAGTATCTTGAGAAAAGATTTTTAGCAAACTCTATCTGCTCATCTGAAAGTTCCCCATACCCTAAAATATACGGACCTCCTACACCTTTTCCTCTTATAAACATACTGAACATATCTTCATCATTTTTATATTTTACAATCTCATCATTATCCTCTTTTGTCCTTCCTACAAAAAGATATTTTCCAGAATCAAATCTAAAGAATCTTCCCTTTTTAAGAAGATGGAATATGGTTTTATTTTTCTCTTCCAAAAGACCATCCTGCTCTATAAGTTTTAATCTTCTTGAATATCCAGGATCTGTAAGAAGACATCCTCCTGCTGGAGTTGGATAATCTATAATTCCCATCTGTTCTGCTATTTCTATCTGTCTTTTTCTGCTTCTTCCCTGAATATCAAGAAGTTGTTCCCTATCAATAAGTCCCTCTTGTTCAGGTTTGCTTGGTGGAAGAAGTTTTGCTGAAAGAGGTCTTATAATCAGATCTTCCAATTTTGATAAACCTTTTACTTTTTCAAGAGCCTGATAATTTTGGGACATAGGTCTTTGTCCTAAAACTTCTCCTGAAATAAGAAAATCTGCATCATATTTTTCAAGAAGCTCTCCTGCAAATTTAAACATAAGTGCATGACAATCTATACATGGATTCATATTTTTTCCTCTTCCATATACAGGATTTTTCATCATCTCAATATGTTTTTCACTGAAGTCAACATACTCAAGCTGTACTCCAAGCTGTTTTGCCATAGCTTCAGCTTTTTCGTTTTTTCCTCCAAAAAAGTGTGATACAAAATTAAGGGCTATCACTTCTACCCCTTGATTTGTTATTAATTTTATTGCTAAAGCACTGTCCAATCCTCCTGAAAACAATGCTAATGCTCTTACTCTTTTTTTCACTAATTTAAACTCCTCTTACTATTCAATTATATTTTTAAAAATGATTTTTCTTTTCTGTCGTTTTCTCCGTCAAAAAATACATTTATATCTTTTGGAACAGATACATAGACACTTCTGCTTATTTCAATAAGTTTAGCTTCTTTTATACTCATAGCTCCACTTAAAAAATCTATTATTCTTTGAGCAGTTTCATTATCAAGATGCTCAAGATTAAGTGTTACGGTTTTGTCCTCTTTTATGTAGTTTGCTATTTTTTTACAATCTTCAAATTTTTTCGGATCAATTATAACGCTCTGATATGCAGAAGTATCCACAGCTTTTTCTTTCTCTTTTACTTTTTTCTCAATTTTAGCAGATTTTTTATTAAAAAGGCTTGGACCTGCTTCAAGAGGTTTTGCTGTTTCCTCTTCAGAATCTCTCTGAACATTTATATCTATTATTCCGTTATCCTCTCCTGTTTCTTCTCCTTCGCTCATTCCCAAAATCTCTTTTAAGCTTCTGAATTTTCCTTTTAATCCATCATCTTTCCTATTCATACTTCCTCCTTATATAATCCGCTTCCTATTCTTATAATAGTAGCCCCCTCTTCAAGAGCAATTTTATAGTCATCACTCATTCCCATAGAAAGTTCTGTTAAACTTCCTTGAAAATAATTTTTGTTAAGTTCATCTTTTATCTCTCTCAACTTTCTAAAACTTGCTCTGATTTTATCTTCATCATCTACATTTGGAGCCATTGTCATAAGTCCCTTTATATTTATATTTTTTAATTTCATTATTTCAGGAAGCTCTCTGTAAAAATCTTCCAGTTCATATCCCTCTTTACTTTCTTCTCCTGAAAGATTTATCTCAAGTAAGACATCTAATACTCTTCCAACTTTTTCAGCTCTTTTATCTATTTCCTCTGCCAAAGAAAATTTATTTACTGAGTGAATCATTGAAACATAGTCTGCTATATATTTTACCTTATTTTTTTGCAGATTACCTATAAAATTCCAACGAATTTTATCTTTCACATCATTCATAAGCTCTCTTTTTGCCTCTAATACCTGAACTCTGTTTTCTCCAAAATTCAAAACTCCAAGCTGCATCAACTCTTCTAAATCTTCTCTCTTTACATAATCATATTTTGTAACTGCCACAAGTTTTACTTTATCAGGATTTTTGGAATGCTTTTTTATATTTTCCATTATCTCCTTTACATTTTTTGCAACTCTTCCCATATAGTTCACCTTATCTTATACAAATTTTTCAAAAACATCATTTGCCAAAAATACCCCTTTTTCAGTAAAAGTATATCTGTTTGATTTTTTTTGAATAAATCCTTTTTCTTCAAGATTTTTATAAATTTTTTGATATTTTTCATCAGCTGAAATCTCTATTCCTTCTTCTAAAAGACGAAGTCCTAAAATATGTCTGTATTCTTCAGCCATATCATTATCAACTTCCTCTTTTTCAAGAATAGGTTTTTCATCTAATAATATACTATCATAATAATCTATAAATTTCATCTTGTTTTTATATCTTACTCCGTTAATATATCCAGAAGCTCCTAGCCCCACTCCTATATACTCTTTATTTTTCCAGTACTTAGAATTATGTTTTGCCTCTTTTCCAGATTTTGCAAAATTTGATATCTCATAATGATGATACCCCATTTTTTTAGAATAATCAATTATATATTCATACATTTGAGCTTCTAAATCATTATCTGTTTCTTCATATTCTCCTGATTCTAATTTTTCATAAAATTTTGTATCAGGCTCCCAAATAAGAGAATAGATTGAAAAATGTTCAGGATTTAATTCAATCATCTTATGCAGATCCTCTTTTACCTCTTCTAAACTTTGCCCTGGAAGTGAAAACATAAGATCAAGACTTATATTTTCAAACCCTGCTTCTCTTGCATCATAATAAGCTTGAATTCCCTCTTGAGAATTATGAAGTCTTCCAAGTTTTTTTAAAAATTTCTCATTAAAGCTCTGTATTCCCATACTGATTCTATTTATTCCTGCTTCTCTCAGCTCTTTAAATTTTTTCAAATCCACTGTTTTAGGATTGGCTTCAAGAGTTACCTCTGCATTTTCACATATATCCAGTTCTGCAAGTATTCTTTTTATATCTTCCGTTTCAAGCAAAGAAGGAGTTCCTCCGCCAAAATATACTGTATCATATTTATATTTTGGATATAACCTTATCTCTTTTATAAGAAAATCAACATATTTTTTTCTTTCTTCACTATTACTTTGAAAAGAAAGAAAATCACAATAATCACATTTTCTTACACAAAAAGGGATATGTATATATATTGCATCTATCATTATTCTCCTTTCAAAAAAAGAGGGGAAAGCCCCTCTTTTTTATTCTATATTAATGAATCTACGAATTCAACAAAACTATCTCCAAATGCTTTTAAAGAAGCTTCTGCTTTTTCTTTTGAATCCTCTTTTACATATAGATAGTATTTTATTTTTGGCTCTGTTCCTGAAGGTCTTACAGTTACTCTTACATCTCCTTCTAAGATAAATTGTAATACATCAGATTTTGGAAGCTCAATTGTTTTTCTGTTACATTTTTCATAATCAATTTCAACTTGTTTTTTAAAATCTTTAAGAAGCAGAACTTTTTTACCTAAAATCTCTTTTATCTCTTTCTCTCTTAATACTTCCATTATTTTAGCAATCTGTTTTGCTCCGTCCATTCCTGTTTTTGTAACAGCGATTGTTGCTTCTCCATACCAACCATATTTATCATATATTTTATCCAGTTCAGCAGGAATTGATGTTCCAATGCTGTCATAATAAGCAGCTATCTCTGCAAGAAGAAGTGAAGCTACAACAGCATCTTTATCTCTTACATGAGTTCCTTTTAAATATCCTATTGATTCTTCAAAACCAAATAAGAAAGTTCCATCAAGTTCTTTATTTTTAAACTGCTCTATTTTTTCTCCGATATATTTAAATCCTGTTAGAGTTCTCCAAACTTTAACTCCATAATCAGCTCCTATACTTTCAAGAATAGGAGTTGAAACTATTGTAGATACAACTGCTCCATTTTTAGGAAGATCTTTTGTCATTTTTAAGATATAATCCATTAAAATCATTCCGATTTGGTTTCCATTTGGATATATCCATTCTCCATTTTCTTTTTTAAGTGCAAGTCCTGTTCTGTCAGCATCAGGGTCGTTTGCTATACATACTTTCGCACCTATTTCGTCAGCAAGTTTTGTAGAAAGAGCAAATACTTTATGATCTTCTGGGTTGGCATAAAGACAAGTAGGGAACATTCCGTCAGGCTCTTCCTGCTCTTTTACAGTGTAAACACTTGCAAATCCCATCTCTTTCAAAATTCTTTGAACAGGTCTTCTTCCTGTTCCGTGAAGAGGAGAATAAACTATTTTAAAATCTTCTTTTCCTGGAATATCTGTGATGATAGCTTCTTTTTTTACTTCTTCAATAAATCTATCATCTATCTCTTCCCCTATCATAACAAGAAGCCCTTTTTCTTTTGCTTCCTCTTCTGATATCATTTTTATCTCATCAAAGTTTTCTATTTTATTTACTTCTCCTATAATTCCACTTGCTTGAGGTTCAACAATTTGTCCTCCTATATCCCAATAAACTTTGTATCCATTATATTCTTGAGGGTTATGAGAAGCTGTTACCATTACCCCTGCTTGACATTTAAGTTCTCTCACTGCAAATGAAAGTTCAGGTGTACTTCTAAGTGATTTATAAAGGTAAGCTTTTATTCCATTTCCTGCAAGAACAAGAACTGTGTTAACAGCATACTCTGTAGAACCAACTCTGCAGTCATAAGCTATTGCAACACCTTTTTTCATTCCCTCTTCTCCTGAAGCAGAAATTATATAATTTGCAAGACCTTGAGTAGCTTTTCTTATCATGTATTTGTTAATTCTGTTTGTTCCTACTCCTCTTATTCCTCTCATTCCAGCAGTACCAAAACTGATATTAGTGTAGAATCTCTCTTCTATCTCTTTTTTATCTTCTGAAATTGATTTAAGCTCATCTCTATCTGCCTGATCTATATATTCTGAGTTCAGCCAAAGCTCATAATTTTTTAATACTTTTTCATCCATGACCAACATCTCCTTTAATCAAATTATATCTGTTTGTTTTAACTCTATTATTTTATTTTAAGTTCATTTTTCAGATAATTAATTAAATCTTCCCTTGTTTCTTCATTTCTCAAACCAAATTCTATATTAGCTTTTAAAAGCCCTATTTTATTTCCGATATCATATCTTTTTCCAATGAAATTATGAGCTACAACTTTTTCTCCATCTTTCATCATTTTTAATATCCCATCTGTCAGCTGTATCTCTCCGCCTTTTCCTGCTTCAGTCTTTTCAAGATACTCAAATATTTTTCCATTCAGAAGATATCTTCCAAGACAAGCTAGTCTTGAAGGTGCTTCACTTACAGAAGGTTTTTCGATAAAATCATCTATTTCAACAGTTCTTTCGTCAAGTTCTGCTGTTGGTTTTACTATTCCATATTTTGAAACATCTTCTTCGGGAACTTCTTGACATCCTAAAACACTTGCCCCATATTTTTCATAAGTTTCAATAAGCTGTTTTGTGGCTGTTTTTTCATTATAAACAATATCATCACCAAGAGCTATTACAAAAGGCTCATCTCCTATAAAAGGTTTCGCCTTCAAAATGGCATGTCCTAAACCAAGAGGGTGATTTTGTCTTACATAGAAAATATTTGCCATTGAAGAAAGATGAGTTACCTTTTCAAGCAGATCCTCTTTCCCTTTTTCTTTTAAAGTTTCTTCTAACTCAAAAGAATAGTCAAAATGATCTTCTATAGAATTTTTATTTCTTCCTGTAATAATTACTATATCCTCTATTCCTGACTCCACAAGTTCTTCAACTATATATTGAAGTGAAGGCTTGTCTACTATTACAAGCATCTCTTTAGGCTGTGCCTTTGTTGCAGGTAAAACTCTTGTTCCAAGTCCGGCAGCAGGTATTACAGCTTTTCTTACTTTTTTCAAATCTCTCCTCTCCTTTCTTATTAAACTATTTATTTTTTACTAATTCTCCTTTTTTAAAGAAAAGTTGTTCTTTTATTTTTCCATCTTCAAAATATTCTAAATATTCCCCTTCTCTTTTTCCATTTTTCCAAGTCTGAGATATATTTACTTTACCATTTTCATAATAGTCAGTAAATGTTCCCTCTTCTTTTCCATTTTTAAAATAATATTTCGATTTTATTTTTCCATTAGGATAATACCAAATAGTTTCTCCATGTTTTTTACCACGCTTATAAGGTTGTTTTGATTCTACTTTACCATTTTCATAGTATGTAGTTCCTATACCCTCTTCTTTCCCATTTGCATAAGTAAAATCTTCTCTGATTTTACCATTTTCATAAAATATTCTACTTTTGCCATGAATCCCTTCTGCATTTTGCTCTGAAATTTGTTGTATCTTTCCACTTTTATAATATTTTTTAAATGAGCCAACAATTTTACCATGAAAATATGGAATCTTAGACTTCAATTCTCCTGTAGGATAAAAAGTTTTAATAGTTCCAGAACGAATCCCCTCTTTTTCTAAAAACCCTATTTCTATTAATTTTTCATTTTCATCATAAAGTTTATACACTCCATATGGCTCATTCTTTTTATTTATTTCATAATAAAGCATAAGATGCTCATCAGCTGCATCAAGTACAAGATGATAATCTCCATGATATTCTGTAATAACCTTATCTGCATAATAGGAACTTATATATTCTTTTCCTTTCGGAACTCTCTCTCTGTTTCTTTTAAATGATTGTGATTTTTTTACTGAAACAATTTTATCAATTTTTTCTATATATGCTCTTATTTCATCAGGATTTTCTTTTCCAAAGCTTTCCAAATGTAAAAGAAACATTGAAATAAGTAAAAAAAAATAAAAATTTTCTTTTCATATCAATCAACTCCCATTTAAAAATTAAAGGATAATAGAAATATTATTTTATTTTTGAACCTGTTTTAACTGAACTGTCAACTTCAACAAGTTTTATTCTTTTCTTTTCTTCAGAGCTTAAAAGCATTCCTTGTGAAAGTTCCCCTTTAAGAGTTACTGGAGTAAGATTTACTACAGCAAGAACTTTTTTACCAACAAGCTCTTCTGAATTTGGATAATATTTAGCAATTCCTGATACTATCTGTCTGATATTTTTTCCATCATTTACTTTAAATTTTAAAAGCCTGTCTGAACCTTCTACTTTTGCAGCTTCAATAAGTTCTACAACTCTTATATCAACAGCACTGAAATCGTCTATTGAAATAGGATTTTCTATTTTTAAATCTTTATTTACAGGATTTTTTTCTTTAACTTCTCTAGCTACTTCTATTCTTGGGAATATTGGTGTTGCATTTCCAAGTTTATGTCCTGCAGGAATTATATCCCATCCTTTTATATTTTCAATTAAAACTGTTTCTATATTTTCTTCAAATCCTAATTGTCCCCATATTTTTTGAGCTGTTTCAGGCATATATGGATATACAAGAGCTGCAATTTTATAAAGAGATTCTACAAGCATATTCATAACTCTTGCAAGTCTTAATTTTTGAGCTTCATCTTTTACAAGAACCCAAGGCATAGTTTCATCTATATATTTATTCATTCTTGAAATAAATCTCCAAATAAAGTCTAATGCTCTTGAAAATTCCATTCTTGACATTGCATCATCAACTTGAGCCAGTGTATCTGCAAACATTGTTTTTACATCTTCATCAATTGCCTCAAATGCTCCAGCTTGTGCTACTTCATCTCCAAAATATTTTTTATACATTCCAAGAGTTCTGTTTAAAAGATTTCCAAGATCATTTGCAAGATCTGAATTTATTCTTGTAATAATTCCCTTAGTAGAATAGTCCCCGTCATTTCCAAATGTTACTTCTCTTAAAAGATAATATCTGAAAGCATCAAGACCATATTTTGCTACTTCATCAAGAGGAGCAACTACATTTCCTTTTGACTTAGACATTTTTTCTCCTTCAGAAGTCCACCAACCATGAGCTACAACTTTATCAGGAAGTTTGATTCCTGCTGAAAGAAGCATACAAGGCCATATTATTGCATGGAATCTTAAGATATCTTTTCCAAGAAGGTGAACAACTTCTCCCTCTGTCCATCTTTTTTCAAATCCTTCAGGGTTATTTTCATATCCTGCTGCTGTAATATAGTTTGTAAGTGCATCAAACCATACATATGTTATATGTCCTGGCGCAAACTCAATAGGAATTCCCCATTCAAATGTGTTTCTTGATATTGAAAGATCTTGAAGTCCTTGTTTGATAAATGATATAACTTCATTTCTTCTTGAACGAGGCAGTATAAAATCAGGGTGCTCATCTATATGTTTTAAAAGAGCGTCCTGATATTTTGACATTCTAAAGAAATATGATTCCTCTTTTACCATTCTTAATTCTTTTCCACAGTCAGGACAGTGATTTCCATCTACAACTTGATTTTCAGGAACAAATGTTTCACATGAAACACAATATTTTCCTTCATATTCACCTTTGTAGATATCTCCTTTTTCCCAAACTGTTTTTAATATTTTAGCAACAGCTTTTTTATGTCTTTCTTGAGTTGTTCTTATAAAATCATCATTTTTTATATTAAGTGCCTTCCACATTTCCATAAATCTTGGAGCCATAGAATCTGTCCATTCCTGTGGAGTCATCCCTTTCATTTTTGCTGTTTCTTCTACTTTTTGTCCGTGTTCGTCCGTTCCAGTAAGAAAGAAAACATCATATCCCATAGTTTTTTTATATCTAGCAATTACATCTGCAGCAATTGTTGTATATGCACTTCCTACGTGCGGATCACCGTTTACATAATATATCGGCGTTGTTACATAAAAGTTTTTTGTCATTACTTTGTCCCCCTTGGATTTATTAAAACATTCTATTTATTATTTATTTTATTTTTAAAATTTCTCTTTCAGCTTCTTCGTTAAGCTCCATAAGTTTCTCTCTTACAATTTCACTGTATTCTTTAGGATCTGCATCAGCAGGAACATCAATAGGTTTTCCCACTACACACACAACTTTTGAAAAAGGTTTAGGCAGCTGAAATTTGTCCCATGTTTTGCTGAATACCCATTTTTTACTATAAGCTCCCCCAACAAGAACAAGCTGTTTTCCTGATTTTTGAGCCACATATACCATTCCAGGTTTTACTTCATACACAGGTCCTTTTGGTCCATCAAGTGGAGTTCCAAGACTGTATCCCTCTTTCTTTATCAATTTTATAATTTGAACAAGACTTTTAACAGAATCTTTTCCAGATGAGCCTCTTACCATTCTATATCCCATTTTTTCAAGTGGAACAGAGATAAGCTCTCCATCTTTTGAAGGACTGGCAAGTCCTGCTCTCTTTTTAAGTGCTTTTAAACATAAAAGAATTACAAGAAGTTTATTATGCCACATTCCGCATACATAACTTTTTTTCTCATCAATCTCTTTTTCTGCTCCGATTATTCTTACATCAAGAGTAAGAAATATGATTTTTAAAATATAGTATAAAATATTTCCGTACATTCTGTAGTTTCCATTTTTCATTTTTATTCTTCTCCTGTAATAAGTCTATACCAAAGATTATATCATACTTTGGTTATTTATTAAATATCTGAATAATAAAAAAATTCCCAGTATGTCTCTTGTCTTACATACTGAGAATTTTATATGTGTTTTCTATTTACCTAGAAAAGTCCAGGAATATTCATTCCCCCAGTTACTCTTCCCATCTCTTTTTCAGAAAGTTCTTCTGCTTGTCTCATAGCTTCTTTTACAGCTGAAAGAACTAAATCTTCAAGCATTTCTTTATCTTCAGCAGCTTCTTTTATGATTTCTTCTGAAATTTTAATGCTTAAAACTTCTTTTTGCCCGTTAGCTTTAACTACAACAGCTCCTCCTCCAACAGAAGATTCTACTTCTTTACCTTTTAATTCTTCTTGGATTTTTAACATTTCTTGTTGCATAGCCTGAGCCTGTTTTAATATATCCATTTGACTGTTTCCACCAGCTTTAGGTGATTTTAACTTTCTAACCAATTTAAATTCCTCCTGATTATTTTTTTGCTTTACAGTTTTGATTATATCACAGTATCAAAAACTTTTTCAATAGTTCTTTTTTATTTTATATCTGTATTTGGGGCATAAAGAACAGGTTTGCACATAAGTTCTTCACTTAATACACCTGTGCTTTTTACTGTTTCATATATTTTATCTCCTATTACCTGAGCCATAAGATATTTTGGAAGATAATTTTTGATTACTGATTCTATTTTTTCCTCTTTCAAGCTCTCTACAGTTTTATAATCTTCCAATTGTAAAAATTCAGCCATATCAGAAACAGCTTTTTCTATTCCTCCTATTTCATCAACAAGTCCCATTTTAACTGCTTCCTGTCCAAGCCATACTCTTCCTTCAGCAGCTTTTAATACATCTTCTCTGTTCATCTTTCTTCCCTCTGCCACTCTGTCTACAAACTCATTATAAACCTTTAAACTTGAACCATAAAGTTTATCTCTTTCATCAAGAGTAAGAGGTCTGTTTATATTTCCAAGATCTGCATATTTTCCTTTATAAATACTTTCATTATTGATATCTACTTTTTTCATAAGTTCTGAAACATCAGGAAACATCATTACAACCCCTATTGAACCTGTAAGAGTTTCCCTGTCTGCATATATTTTTTCTCCTGCTGCAGAAATATAATATCCTCCTGAAGCTGCCACTCCACCCATTGAGATATACACAGGCTTAGTCAAGTTCTTTATACTGTTATAAATTATATCAGAAGCAAGGGCAGAACCTCCAGGAGAATTTACTCTTATAACTACACCTTTTATATCAGGATCTTTTTCTGCTATTGCAAGTTCCTTCTGTATTCTCTCTGGAGTAACTGATTCATCAAATTTTTTATCATCTTCAAAATAAGTGATTGTTCCCTCTGCATAGATAACTGCAATTTTTGAGTAACTCTTTTTTTCATCCTTTGGTTTTTTATCAGCTGTAAGCTTTGAAATATATTCTTTTATTCCTATAATATTTTTCATATTGTTTTCTGATAAAAATTCTTCATAGTATTTAGCTTCGTCAATCAAACCAAATCTTTTTAAAGTTTCAGGATCACTTAAAACTAAATCTCCCTCTAAAATTCTTTCATTTAAAATATTTCTGTCTATTTTTCTATTTTCTGCCACACTGCTTACAAAATTTTCGTATACATTGTCATATATTTTACTATAATTTTCTCTAAACTCTTTACTCATAGAATATTTTTCAAAATTTTCTCCGGCGCTTTTATAATCACCTATATGAATAACATTCATTTTCACTCCAAGTTTTTCTCCAAGAGCTTTATAATAAGGTATTTCTATAAAATACCCCTTAATATCAGACATAGCTCCTGCTGTTGGGGGCATAATAATTTTATCTGCAGACGAAGCTACAAGATAAGTATTGTTGTCAAAAGTTGGAGCATAAGCATATACTTTTTTTCCAGAAGCTCTAAACTCTTTTATCTTATCTGAAAACTCTTCTATCTGTGCTCTGTTAAGTGCAACATCATCAAGTCTTAAAATGATTCCCTCAACTCTTGAATCTTTTTCTGCTTTTTCAATATTTTTTAAAAGTCCAAAAAAATTCATCTCTTTTTTTATATTAAAAGGTGTTTTTATACGACTTTCTGTTACTTCATCAGCAAGTTTTAATTCAATATATGTACTTTCTTCTACTGGCTTTTCTTTTGTTTCATATGATATTATTTTTCCTGCCCCATAAACTACAAGAGCAAACATAAGCAGTCTGAACAGAGCTTTAAAACACTCTGCCACTACAAATAATCCAATTTTTTTTAATCTTCTCAAAATATCTCTCCTTAAATCTGTTGTTTCTTTTTAATTTTAAGATTTATATTAATAATCGTAGAAAACACTTCCCCCAATAAATTCTTTTAAAATTGAGTCAACTGGGATATATGAAGGATCTATATCAACGAAACAGCTTAAAAGACTGGCAAGTTTTTTAGCTTCATCGTACTGAGGAGACGTTACTTTTACTTTTATAAGCTCTCTTAATGCATAAGGTTTTAATACACCTAATTCATAGGTAAAACTTGAGTTAAAAATTGCATCTGCTTCCTCTTGGTATGGAAAAATCCATTTTTCCTCTCCTCTTCTTATTGAGTTCCACATTTCAAGAGTATGTTCTCCTGTTGTTTCTCTTGAAAGACTATCCCTTACAATTCTTCTTATTTTTCTCACATCTGTTGTATGAATTCTGTTGTGCATATCCATATTTGTCTGTGTCAAACAGCTGATGTATATTTTATATTTATTCTCTCTTGGAATATGACTTGTCAATCTGTCATTTAATCCGTGTATTCCTTCGATAATAATTATTCCATCTTTTGACAGACTTGCCTTTTGAGTTTTATTTTCTCTTTCTCCCGTAAAGAAATTATATATTGGCAGTTCTGTTTCTTTTCCTGCAATTAATTCTTCTAGATTTGTATTAAGAAGTTCCAAATCAAGAGCCTCTATTGTTTCAAAATCCTTCTCCCCATTTTCATCAAGAGGAACATTTGCCCTTCCTATATAATAGTTATCTAAAGAGATGGCAAGAGTATCTGCTCCTCCAGTTTTAAGCTGAAGTTCCATTTTTTTAGAAAGAGTTGTCTTTCCTGAAGATGAAGGCCCTGCTATTGTAACAACTCTTATTTTTTTGTTTGAAAGAATTTCTGTAGCTATCTCTGCTATTTTTCTGTCATGAAAAGTTTCGTTAAGCATTATCTGCTCAGACATTTTATTTTCAAATACTTTTTCATTTATACTTCCCACATAGTTTATTTTCATGATTTTTTCCCATCTATTTCTTTCATGAAAAGCTTTCGCTATTTTTGGTGTATTTTTATAAGGGGCTATCTTCCAATCAAAAACTTCAAGAGGAGTTTTAAAAATTATACCTCTATTGTATTTATAAATTTCATAGTCTATAATTTTTCCTGTGGAGTCCTCAGGAGAAAGATAAAAATAATCTACATATCCTCCCAAAGAATATTCTTTTATTTTTGCCCACCCACAATTTTCAAGAATATGTTTTATATCATATCTTTTCATACTGTGAGCTTTTCTTTTTAATTGATCTACATCATCTGTTACAAGAGTTATAGGAAAATCTGCTTCTATTATTTCGTCCATCTTATTTTTTAAAGCTTCCATCTCTTTTTCAGATAAAATTCTCAACTCTCTTTTTTCTATATCATAAATTTCTGCATATGACCCATTGTTAAGTGAATTTTGTATCTCTGCTGTATGTCCTTCAAAAAGGTCATGTACAGCTTTTAAAAAAACAAATTTTACAGTTTCATATTGTCTGCTCTCTAAATATTTTTTCAAATTTATCACCTTCCTTTAGCTAATTATACTATATAATCATTCGATTAACCAGTAAAAAGGTTATCTTTGACAAAAGAAAAATTTCATGCTATGATTTAGTTGTTATATAACTGACGGAAGTGGAATTAACCACATGAAGTATAACTTTAACGAGCCGACCGTCTGGGCATAAAAGCCTAGTCGTTCGGCTTTTTTATTGATACAGAAGATAAATAATCGTAAAGAGTTCAGCAACTAGCAGAACCCACAAATTAAAAATTTTATTTATCTGAAAAAATGAAAAAACTTATTCTTAGGAGGTCTTTATGTCTAAAAATTTTTTAAATCCGTCAGAAACAGCTTCTGCTGTAATCAATATGGGAACTGTAAGAGGAAATGAAAAATCCTCTCTTAAAATTCTTGTTTCTGGTTTTTTTGCAGGAACTTTTATCGCTCTTGCAGGTATTGGACAGATGAGTGCTGCTCAAACACTTGCACAAACTTTTGATCCAGGATTTGCAAAATTTTTAGGAGCTTGTATCTTTCCTGTGGGACTTATGCTGTGTGTATTTACAGGTTCGTCTCTTTTTACTGGAAACAGTCTTCTTACGCTTTCTTTCTTCACTAAAAATCTAAGTTTTTTCAACCTTATAAGAAATCTTATTCTTGTATGGCTGGGAAATTTTATGGGAAGTATATTCATAGCCTATATATCTGTTTATTCAGGAATTTTTTCATCTCCAGCAATGGAAAAAATGGTGGTAAATACTGCTGTTTCAAAATCAGCTCTTAGTTTTTCAGAGTGTATTTTCAGTGGATTTCTATGTAATGTACTTGTAGCTATGGGAGTGATTATGGCAATGAGTGCTGTGGATGCTGCAGGAAAAATTTTTGCTTGTTGGTTTCCTATTATGCTTTTTGTTGTCAGTGGATATCAGCATATTGTAGCAAATATGTATATAATATATACAGGAGCTATTCTTTCTCCTGAAACAGTTTCTGTTACAAAAATTTTAATAAGTCATTTCCTTCCTGTTACTATAGGAAATTTTTTATCTGGAGGTATTTTTCTTCCTGCCTTCCTATACTATTTATATATTGATAAAAAATAAAACATAACAAAAAGGGGCTGTTGCAAATTTGTAAAAAATAAAATTCTCTAAGAAAAAATAGTTTCTAT
>DXWL01000008.1 GCA_019416865.1 Fusobacterium sp. | reverse complement strand
AACTATTTTTTCTTAGAGAATTTTATTTTTTACAAATTTGCAACAGCCCCATTTTTTTAATTTAAATTATAAACTGTTTATAAATTTGCAGCAGTCCCTTATTTTTAGACAAATTTATTTTAAAGATTTTTATCTTTTTTCATCTCTATTCAAACATTATAATTGTATTAAAATAAATATAAAAATATATTTACAAAATATTTTGTTCGTGATATATATATATATAACCATAAAAAACTTTAAAAGTACAGATGAGGTGAAATAAATGGAAAAAGGTTTATTAAAAAATATTTTTTTGGACACAAAAAATAATCTGAATTTAAAAGGGTATCTTTTGACGGTTTTTTCCACTACAATTTTTTTAATACTTCCTTATTATTTTTTCATAAAAACATCAGATATTAAAATTGAAAAAATAGGTATTGATTTTTGGTCTGTTATGCTTTCTGTGGTTTTTGTGTGGACTTTTATTTTCAAAGGAAAAATATCTTCTGACAAAAAGAATATATTAAGATTTATAATAAACAATATTCTTATCTTGGGAGCTTTAATATTTATAAATGGTGCTGTATCTGAAAAACTTTCTGTATTAATAAAAACTGCATTCTCTGAAAGAAATATTATTTTTCTGACGATTTCTTATTTTTTAATCAGAGTAAAAGATATTTTTATTTTCTTCACAGCAGTTTCCGGAATTCTTGCTCTGATTGGAAATGAAAAAATATCTTTTATAGAAAGCGGAAAAATTTTTAAAAATTCTATTGGAAAACTTTTCACTTTTCTGTTTTTTTGGGTATTTTATACAATTTATGCTGCCGGTTGTTTAGATTTAACATGGTTTATATTTAATATTTCATACATAGAACATATAAATTTAAATGAAATTTTTGTATATATTGGAATTTTCCTTAACATCTATATTTTTTATTTTATTCTTGTTTTTGTTTTATCAGTTTTCAAAAATTATTTAGAGAAACCTAAAGATGAAGAAAATGCAGAAGAAATTACTCTTCCTGCTGTTTTTGAAAATACAATAAATGCTTTAAAAGGAAGAAAATTTAAATTTTATGGAACTATTGCAGGAATTTATCTTTTATGCGGAGCAGGAGTAATGGCTGTTGTTTATTTGGCAATAATCAGCGATTTACTTTATTATCCAATAAATATTTTAATAGTATCTGCTGTAATTTTAGGAATAGCAGCTGCTGTTCAGATTTTTATTACAAAATTCTGTTTTAAATTCATGGGAGATTTTACTGAAAAAATTAATTTTTCAAAATTTATGAAAATATACGGCTGTACAGTAATCGTTACAATATTTACATTTATTGCAGGAACTATTTTAGAAAGTATAATTTCTATTATATCAGAAGATAATTATGCAACAGTTATATTTTCCAATGGAATAAATGGATTTATAGTTTTTTATGTAGGAGTTATCCAAACACTTATGATAGCATTTATTCTTAAAAATCAAAAAGGAAT
The DNA here is from genome assembly GCA_019416865.1 of Fusobacterium sp. Taxonomy (GTDB): domain Bacteria; phylum Fusobacteriota; class Fusobacteriia; order Fusobacteriales; family Fusobacteriaceae; genus Fusobacterium_B. The sequence continues at coordinate 62,958 of DXWL01000008.1, read as the reverse complement.
TATAAAAAAATCTTTTAAAGAAAGTTTAAAATTTTTCTCTTTAAAATTTATTTTTATTCTTTTTGGAATATACAATTTAGCCGGAATGATTATGAGAGCTCTTGAAAAAATAAGAAACAGTTATGACTATGAGCTGATATTAAGAGGAGTGGTGCATTTCCCATCTCATATAATAGTATTTCTTGCTGTCTTTATTTTTTTGCATACAATGATTTTAGCTGTTGTAATCTATGTTATTGAAGAAAAAAGTAGAGAATTTTAAGGAGGAAAAAAATTATGAAAAATATGAAAAAAATTTTTTTATGTTTGATATTTTTTACTTTGACAACAGTAAGTCTGGCACAGAGTGAAACTGAATACCATTTGGAAAGAATTGGAAATCAATTAATGTACAGCAGAATTCCTCATAATGATTGTTATGTTTCTTCTGTTGTAGCAAAAGACCCTATTGAATTTGCAAAAAAAATACAAGAATATACATTAAGCAAAAATAAAAGTATTACAAAAATATGGCACAGCTACAATGAAGAAAAACAGGAATATGTAGCAATAATATATTATTATATAATTAAATAAAAAGGGAAAATTGTCTTTATTTTAACTGCTGTTTTTTTGATTGCTTTATATAAAATTAGTGGCAGAATTTAATAATAAATAGCAAATGGGAATGTTTTACATTCCCTTTCTATATTACACTACCCATTTAAAAAATTATTTTATGAATATAAAGAGATTTGGAAGACAGCGAAATTAGATAGAAAAATATTTATAATTTTAGGAATAATTTTTGTTATTTATGGAGTTTATTACAGAGCAAAACTAACAAGGAGTTTCAAATAAAAATGAAGAAATTATTAATTAAAATAATTATTTTTACAATTATTCTATTTACTTTTACAGGTTGTTATTCTTTAAGTAAAATGTATTTATATAGAGGAGTTCCTACAACTAATACCTCTAATATTATGGATTATATATATATGTATACTCTACCCTCAAATCAAAATGATAGAAATACTTCAATTAGTCATATATTTTTAGAAGTTAATACTAGAAAACAGAAGTATAAAAAGGTAGAAATTTTAACCAATAAAGTAAAAATATTGTACCAAGAAAAAGAGTATTATGTTAATGTTTCTGATGATAAAACTTATATATTAATATATAAAAATGGTTTAAATATTACAGGAGACTTCATAATATATTTAGGAAAAATAAGATTTGATGGATGGAAAGTTATAGAAGCTCCGCCAATAAAAGTTCAAAAGTATGTAAAAGTAACTAAATATAATCCAATAGCAGATGGTTTAAATATTAATACAGCACAAGATATTTATTATGGTCCAGCAGAAGAATATAAGGGGAGATAGTTGATATTTTTCCTAAAACTTCTAAAGAATATTTAAAAATAACATTTTTATTTAATTTAAAAATATATAGGGACTGCCGCATTTTTATAAATTTGCAGCAGTCCCCTCTTCATTTAAATTATAAACTGTTTATAAATCTTCTGTATCCTTCTTTTCCGTTCTCATCTTGTTTATAAACTCCAGCATTTTCAAGAACTTTAGAGAAAGCTACTCCAATTTCTATTTTAATTATATTTTCAATATTTTCAGCTGTGATGTCATTATATTTTTTCAAAATCTCATCACACCAGTCAGCATGTTTTTCTACTTTTTCATTTCCTCTTATTAATTCAGAAGCATTTGGTTTTATCATAAGTTCTGCAAGTATTCCCATTTCCTCTTTAAGTCTTCCTGGAAGAACAGCAAGTCCCATAACTTCTATAAGCCCGATATTTTCTTTTTTAATATGGTGAAGTTCTTGGTGAGGGTGGAATATTCCAAGAGGATACTCTTCTGATGTTCTGTTGTTTCTTAAAACTAAATCAATCTCATATTCAGTGCCTTTTTTTCTTGCAATAGGAGTGATTGTATTATGAGGTGTGTCCCCTGTAAATGCAAAGATATCACATTTTTCGTCGCTGTAACCTCTCCATGCAGTAAGGATTTTATCAGAAAGTTCCACAAGTTTTTCTTTTGACTTTCCTCTTAAACGGATAACAGACATAGGCCATTTTACTTTTTCAACAGCTACATCTTCAAAACCTTTTATTGTAAAAGTTTCTTCAGCACAAGCTTTTGCCATTGGGAAATCGTGGTGTCCCCCTTGGAAGTGATCGTGGCTCAAAATAGATCCTCCAACTATAGGCAGATCTGCATTTGAACCTACAAAATAGTGAGGGAAAATATCTACAAATTCAAGGACTCTTTCAAAACTTCCTCTGCTTATTTTCATTGGTCTGTGTTCTCCTGAGAAAAGAATACAGTGTTCATTATAATAAACATATGGAGAATATTGTAAGAACCATGGTTCATTTGTAAGAGTTACAGGGATAATTCTATGATTTTGTCTTGCAGGGTGATTCATTCTTCCTGCATATCCTTCATTTTCTTTACAAAGCAGACATTTTGGATATGAAGATTGAGGAGCAAGTTTTGCTTTAGCAATATCTCTTGGATCTTTTTCAGGTTTAGAAAGATTTACAGTAATCTCTATATCTCCATATTCTGTGTCAGCTAACCAGTGAAGATTTTTAGCAATTCTGTCTGTTCTTATATAGTTTGTATTTTGTGAAAAAGCATAGTAGTTGTCTGTAGCTTTTTCAGGAGAGATTTCATAATCTTTTTTGAATTTTTTAATAACCTCACTTGGTCTTGGAGTTATCTCTCCCATTATTTTTGTATCAAAAAGATCTCTTTCATCAAAAGTATCTTCAATAAGCCCTTTTTCAGCTGCCCAGCTGCACATTCTGTCTAATATTTCATAAGGTTTTTCTATTGGAAGATTTTCAACTGATACCTTTTCAAAGTCATCGAGATTGAAAACTGAAAGAAGACTGTTTCTGCTGTAAACCTTATCTTCCTCTTCTATAAGCTCTGCTGACAGAGCAAAAGCTAAAAGCTTTTCTATTTCAACATATATATTTATATTTTCCATTAGCACTCACCTAACTTTCTTGAACCGTCCCCAACATTTGCAACATAGAAATCTGCTTTAAGACCTGTTTCTTTTGTATATTTTTCTCCGACATTTTTTATAAACTCATCAATAAATTCATTTTTAACAAGGCTCACTGCACATCCTCCAAAACCTGCACCTGTCATTCTAGCTCCTACAGTTCCCTCTTGTTCCCATGCAGCAGCAACAATTGCATCAAGTTCTTTTCCTGTTACTTCATAATCATCTCTTAAAGATATATGAGAACCATTCATAAGTTCACCAAATTTTTCAATATTATTTTCTTTTAAGCATTTAACACTTTCAAGAACTCTTGCATTTTCAGAAACAGCGTGTCTTACTCTTGCCACAGCCTCTTCTGATTTTATATATTTTTTGCACTCTTCAAAATCTGCCATTGTCATATCACAAAGATAGTTTATTTTCTTTCCTGCATCCTGGATATCTTTTAAAGCACCTTCGCAAGAAGCTCTTCTTTCATTATATTTAGAATCAGCAAGTCCTCTTCTTTTGTTAGTATTCATTATAACAATTGAGATACCTTCAAGTTTTACTGGAACATAATCATATTCTAAAGTATCACAGTTAAGAAGAATAGCTCTATCCTCTTTTCCCATTCCAACTGCAAACTGATCCATTATTCCACAGCTTACTCCGATAAATTTATTTTCTGCTTCTTGTCCAAATTTAACAATATCTATCATAGAAACTTTTTCATTAAGTCCAGCAATCTCTCTGACAATTGTTCCCATAAGAACTTCAAGAGAAGCTGATGATGAAAGTCCAGCTCCATTTGGAATGTTTCCAAAGAAAACAATGTCTGCCCCTTTTTCAATATTAAATCCATGTTTTATAAAAGTGTCTATTACACCTTTGCAGTAGTCTGCCCATACATCTGTCTTTATTAATTTTTGTAAAGAAAATTCTACTATACCATCTTTTTCAAAATTCATAGAATACATTCTAAATATATTATCTTCTCTTCTTCTGCAAACTGCGTATGTACCGAAACTCAAGGCACAAGGAAAAACATATCCCCCATTATAGTCTATATGCTCTCCAATTAAATTAACTCTTCCCGGAGTAAAAAATATCTCTTTTTTCCCTTCTGCTCCGAAGATTTCATTAAATTTATCAACAACCTGCATTTCAACTGCCATTTTTAATCCTCCTAATAATATATTGTGTACATTTATTATACTTTATGTTAAAAAAAATATAAAACTTTTTCAGAAAAATATGATATACTTAATTAAAAAAATTGATAAAGTTTTACTTTTATATGTTTTTTGTTTTGACAAATTGTAATAAATATATTAAATATAGTAGTAACAAAAGCAGAGGTGTTATATGAAACAGAGTATAAGGGAAGAAGAGATTCTTAGAATTATCAAAGAAAGAAAAACTATCTCCCGGCTGGAACTGGCAGAAATTTTTGATCTTACACCTGCCAGAATATCTAAAATAATAAAATCCCTGCTGGATAAAAAAATTATTTTGGAAAAAAATATTGGAGTTTCTACAGGAGGAAGACCTCCTATAATTCTTACAATCAATGAAAAGATTTTTGGTGATGTACTTGGTCTTAACTTGGCTCCTAAAAATATTTTCCTTACAATTGGAAAGATAAACGGAGAGATAAGAAAGAGGAAAAAATACTCACTGGAAAAGATACGCGACGATGACATACTTGATTTTATTGATAAAGTTATCTCCAATACTCTGGCTGTGGAAAAGAAAATTGGAGTTATTACAGTAATAATAACCGGGTTTGTGGACCATGAAAAAGGAATATCCATTATGTCCCCCCACTATAAATGGCGAAATCTAAATATAGTGAAACATATTGAGGACAAATTTGATATCCCAGTTCTTCTGGAGCACGATGTAAGAGCTATGGCACTTACAGAACAGCAGATAGGAGGATGTAAGGGAATTGACGATTTTGTAATCTTCAATATCTGTGAAGGAATAGGAACCTGCACTGTAATTGATGGAAATCTTTACAGAGGATTTAACTCCATAGCAGGAGAGATGGGACATATTGTTATAAACACCAGCAGTATAAGAAAATGCTCCTGTGGGAAGAGGGGATGCTTGGAAGCAGAATCCTCCAATACAGCAATCATAAATAGGATCACATCTGATATTAAGATTGGAAAATACAGTATGCTGAAAGATATCCTTGCTAAAAAAGGATTTCTTGATATGAATGATATACTTTTGGCTGTAAAAAAACGGGATTTCTTGGCAATACAGGTTACAAACGAAGCAGTAGAATATATTGCTCAAGGACTTAATATATTAGTTTCTATCATTGATCCTGAAAAAATTATTCTGGTTGGAGAGATATTTACCAGCAAATTTTTAATGGATACCCTAAAATTTGAGCTTAATAAATTTTCTTTAGAATTTCAAAAATGTATCATAGAACCTACACAACTGGGAGATGAGTTATTCTATTATGCTCCTATTGCAGTAGTTGTAAAAAATATTTTTGAAAATAAAGATTTTACTAAAAAATATATAGCAAAGATAGGGGGAAAATATGATTTTGACTGATAAAGAGGAATGGGGAATTACAAAACATGGTGAACAGGTTTACCGTTACACTTTAAAAAATCAGTTTGCAGAGATAAAAGTACTTAACTACGGGGGAGTAATTCAAGAGATTAAAACCCCTGATAAAGATGGAAAATTTGAAAATATTGTACTTGGATTTGATGATATTCAAGGATATGAAGAGCGTTCACCTCACTTTGGTGCAATTGTGGGAAGAACAGCTGGAAGAATAAAAAGAGGAAAGCTTACAATAAACGGCACTCTTTATCAGCTGGAAACAAATAACTGCGGCAATAATCTTCATGGATATCCGGAATTTTACGGACAAAAGATATGGGACGCTGAAGTTTTCACAGAGGAAGAAAAAGCTGTTCTTATTTTGAAAAGAACTTCTCCTCATATGGAAGCTGGTTATCCTGGAAAAATTGATTTTACAGTAAAATATATTTTAGAAAATAATAAACTTACTTTGGAGTATGAAGGAATACCAGACAGAGATACTTATATGAGTCTTACAAATCACACATATTTCAATTTGAGCGGAGATTATAAAGAGGACATTGGCAATCAAATAATTACACTTTCCAGTGATGAATATTTGGAAGTTGATAATGAAACACTTCCTGTAAAAATATCACTTACAGATGATACTATCTTTGATTTGAGAAAGGGAAGAATATTTAAGGAGTTCTTCACTTCAGAAGACCCTCAGGCAGTTATAGTAAATCATGGAATAGATCATCCTTTTGTTCTTTCTCATAAAAACAAATTTGATGCAGAGTGCATTGATAAAAAAAGTGGAAGAACTCTTAAAATGGTAACAGATCAACCTGCTGTAGTAATATACACAGGAAACTGGCTGGATGAAGTTGGGATAATTTCAAAAAATACAAGATGCAGAAATCATTTTGGATTCTGTCTTGAAACTCAAGATTATCCTGATGTTCTTAATTTTATTCCTGAAAAGGGAAGAATTTATACAGCTGAGAAAAAATATTATCAAAAAACAGCTTTTATTTTCAATGATTTTGTTAAAAAATAAAAAAAAGTGTATTGACAAAATACAAATTTAAAAGTATATTAGAATAGAAATAGGTTAAAAGCTTTGTTTAACCTAAAAAAATCAGTTTAGGCAAAAAGTAAAAAAAACATAAGGTATAATATAAAAACTCAGGAGGTAATTTGATTATGAAAAAAGCTAGTATATTTTTAGGAGCAGTTATCTTAGCAGCAGGACTTGTTGGATGCGGAGGAGAAAAAGCAGCTGAAACTAAAGCTCCAGAAAAATTAAGAGTAGGACTTACAGCATATAAATATGACGACAACTTTATCGCACTATTCAGACAAGTAGTAAGCGACGAAGCAGCTAAAGTGGCTGACAAAGTTGATCTTCAAATGAACGACTCTCAAAACAGCCAAACAACTCAAAATGACCAAATTGATGTAATGTTATCAAAAGGTGTTGACTCTCTTGCTATCAACCTTGTTGACCCAGCATCAGGAGCAACAGTTCTTGAAAAAATAAAAGCAGAAGATGTACCAGTTGTATTCTACAACAAAAGACCTGACCAATCAGTTATCGATTCTTATGATAAAGCTTACTACGTAGGAATTGACCCTAACGCTCAAGGAATAGCTCAAGGAGAATTAATCGCTAAACTTTGGAAAGAAAATCCAGCTCTTGACCTTAACAAAGACGGAGTTATCCAATATGTTATGTTAAAAGGAGAACCTGGACACCCTGACGCAGAAGCTAGAACAATCTACTCTGTAAAAACTCTTAACGAAATGGGAATCCAAACAGAAGAATTACACTTAGACGCAGCTCTATGGGATACAGCTATGGCAAAAGATAAAATGGATGCTTGGTTATCAGGACCTAACGGAGATAAAATCGAAGTTGTTATCTGTAACAATGACGGAATGGCTCTAGGAGCTATCGAATCTATGAAAGCTTTCGGAAAAGCTTTACCAGTATTTGGTGTTGACGCATTACCAGAAGCTCTTGTTAAAATCGAAGCAGGAGAAATGGCAGGAACAGTTCTTAACGATGCAAAAGGACAAGGAACTGCAACATTCCAAATCGCTGTTAACTTAGCAGCAGGAAAACCAGCAACTGAAGGAACAGATTTAGTTCTTGAAAACAAAGTATTATTAGTTCCAAGTATCGGAATTGATAAAGCTAACGTAGCTCAATTCAAATAGGATTCAATAATTGAATACAAATTGAGAGAGAGTGTAAATATTTCACTCTCTCTTTTATTAAGAAACAAAAAGAAAAAGGAGATAATATGGAAAACACAAACTACTTATTGGTAATGGATAATATCTCTAAGGAATTCCCAGGTGTTAAAGCTTTGGACGGAGTAAACCTAAAAGTAAGACCAAGCAGCGTTCATGCTCTTATGGGAGAGAACGGAGCCGGGAAATCAACACTTATGAAATGTTTATTCGGAATATATAAAAAGGATACAGGAAATATTCTTTTAGACGGTAAAGAAATAAACTTTACTTCTGCAAAAGATGCTCTTGAAAATGGGGTATCAATGGTTCACCAAGAACTTAACCAAGTAACTCAAAGAAATGTTCTTGACAATATTTGGCTTGGAAGATTCCCAATGAAGGGAGTTTTTGTAGATGAAAAGAAAATGTACGATGAAACAGTAAGAATATTCAAAGATCTTGATATTGAGGTAGATCCTCGTATGAAAGTTGCTGATCTTTCTGTTTCACAAAGACAAATGATAGAAATTGCGAAAGCAGTATCATACAATTCAAAAATAATAGTAATGGATGAGCCAACTTCATCACTTACTGAAAACGAAGTACAGCACTTATTTAAAATTATCAGAAAACTTAGAGAAAAAGGGTGCGGAATAGTTTATATTTCTCACAAAATGGAAGAAATTAAAGAGATATGTGATGATATCACAATAATGAGAGATGGAAAATGGGTTGCTACAGATTCAGTAGCAGATCTTACAACAGACCAAATTATAAACATGATGGTTGGTAGAGATCTTACTAACCGTTTCCCTCCAAAAGACAACGAAGTAAAAGAGGTAATCTTAAAAGTAGAAAATCTTTCTGCTCTTAACCAACCTTCATTAAAAGAAGCATCTTTCGAGCTTCATAAAGGGGAAATTTTAGGGATTGCAGGACTTGTTGGTTCAAAAAGAACAGACATTGTAGAAACACTTTTCGGAATGAGAGAAAAAGCTTCAGGAAAAATATTCTTAAACGGTAAAGAAGTAAAAAACAGAACTCCTAACGAGGCTATTAAAAATGGATTTGCCCTTGTTACAGAAGAACGTAGAGCAACAGGTATATTCAGTATGCTTGATATAAAAGTAAACTCTATCGTTTCTAACATAGACAATTACAAAAGTAAGCTTTTAGGACTTCTTAACAATAAAAGAATGTGCGATGATACAAAATGGGTTATAGACAGTATGAGAGTTAAAACTCCATCTCAAGCAACTCAAATCGGTACTCTTTCAGGAGGAAACCAACAAAAAGTTATTTTAGGAAGATGGCTTCTAACTGAACCTGATGTATTAATGCTTGACGAACCTACAAGAGGTATCGATGTAGGGGCTAAATATGAAATTTACCAACTTATGATAGATCTTGCTAAAAAAGACAAAGGAATCATCATGATCTCTTCAGAAATGCCTGAACTTTTAGGTATCACTGACAGAATATTGGTAATGAGCAACGGTAGAGTTGCAGGAATTGTAAATACAAAAGAAACTACACAAGAGGAAATTTTAGCTCTTTCTGCTAAATATCTATAATCTATAAGTAATAAGGAGAAAAATTATGAATTTACCAAAAACAAAAGATGGAAATATTGATATCAAAAAAATCTTAATCCAATCAGGATTATATCTTGTATTATTTGCAATGTTAGTTCTTATCATTATAAAAGAACCTTCTTTCTTAAGTATAAGAAACTTCAGAAACATTTTAACACAATCATCTGTTAGAGCAATTATAGCTCTTGGGGTTGCTGGACTTATTGTTACAACTGGTACTGACCTTTCTGCAGGTAGACAAGTTGGATTTGCTGCTGTTATATCAGCTACACTTTTACAAGCTACTACAAATGTAAATAAGGTTTTCCCTAACTTAGGAGAAGTTCCTATTTTCTTAGTTATCTTAGCTGTTGTAGTTGTCGGAGCAATTGTTGGAGCTTTCAACGGAGCTGTTGTTGCTTTCTTAAATCTTCACCCATTCATTGTTACAATGGGATCTATGACAATTGTTTATGGACTTAACTCACTTTACTATGACTATGTTGGAGGATCTCCAATATCTGGATTTGATGCAAGATATACAAGATTTGCTCAAGGTGCTTTCAATATAGCAGGATTCAGACTTCCATACCTTATCATATACGCAGCTATCTGTGCTATAATCATGTGGGTATTATGGAATAAAACAAAATTCGGTAAAAACTTATTCGCAGTTGGAGGTAACCCTGAAGCTGCAAGAGTGTCTGGGGTAAATGTTGCTCTTACATTAATAATTGTATATGCTCTTTCTGGTATATTCTATGCTTTTGGAGGATTCTTAGAAGCTGGTCGTATCGGTTCTGCAACTAACAACCTTGGATTCATGTATGAAATGGACGCTATCGCTGCTTGTGTAATCGGAGGAGTTTCATTCTATGGAGGAGTTGGAAGAATTTCTGGAGTTATTACAGGAGTTATCATTCTAACAGTTATCAACTATGGATTAACTTATGTTGGTGTAAGCCCATACTGGCAATATATCATTAAAGGAGCAATCATAATAGTTGCTGTTGCATTTGACTCAATGAAATATTCTAAAAAACACTAATATATAAAATATTATAAAAAAGACAGAGGAAAAATTTCTTCTGTCTTTTTTATTTTCCCTTAAATTTCAGAGCCTCTTAATAAAATACTTTTTTTATATATAATCTCCTTGAAAAATTTTGAAATTTATGCAATAATATATCCATATGTAGTAATAAAACAAAATAAAAACACAATATATTGTGTTCAGGAGGAAACTATGATAAAAGTATTTGGAAAAGAAAATTGTGGAAAATGTCAATCTCTTAAAAGAACATTAGAAGAAAAAGGGATTGAATATGAATATATTGAAGATTTAAAAACTCTTATGACAGTGGCAAGTAAAGCAAGAATAATGAGTGCTCCTGTAATTGAAAAAGATGAAAAATTTTATACTATGGAAAGCTTTTTAGAAACTATATAAGGACGGAATTATGAGAGAAGTTATAAACAGAGCAGGAATACGAGAAAAATTAGATATAACTAAAATAAGAGAAAAACTTATAAGAGCCTGTGAAAATCTTGAAGTAAATATGGTACAGCTTGAAAGCTGTATTGATTCAATCTATCAAGAAAACATAACTACAAAAAAAATTCAGGAATCTCTTATTAATCAGGCTGTGGCTATGACAAGCTTTGAAGAGAGTGATTGGACATATGCAGCAGGAAGACTTCTGATGATGGAAACTGAAAGAGAAGTTTTTCATAAGAGGGGATTTTCATATGGTGATTTTTATAACACTGTAAAAACTCTTACTGAAAAAGGTATATATGACAGCAGACTCTTAAAATATTCTAAAGAGGAAATTGAAACATTGGGAAGTTTCATTGCCCCTTCAAGAGATATGCTTTATGACTATGCTGGAGCAAATATGTTTGTAAACAGATATCTTATAAAGTATGGGGGGAATATATTTGAACTTCCTCAAGAGGTTTTTATGTGTATTGCAATGCTTTTAGCTGTAAATGAAAAAGACAAAGTGAATGCTGCACATAAATTTTATGAAGCTCTTTCCCTAAAAAAAATATCTCTGGCAACACCGATTCTAGCAAATTTGAGAATACCTAAAGGAAATCTTTCGTCATGCTTTATAAGTGCAATGGACGACAACATAGAATCTATTTTTTACAATATAGATACCATTGCAAAGATAAGCAAAAATGGAGGAGGAGTAGGGCTTAATGTTTCCAGAATAAGAGCAAAAAATTCTATGGTAAATGGATATTATAATGCCAGTGGCGGAGTTGTTCCATGGATAAAAATCGTCAATGATACTGCTGTCGCTGTAAATCAGCAGGGAAGAAGAGCTGGAGCTGTAACAGTTGCTCTTGACTCATGGCACTTGGATATTCAAAGTTTTCTTGAACTTCAAACAGAAAATGGAGATCAAAGAGGAAAGGCTTATGATATATATCCACAAGTTGTCCTTTCAGATCTTTTTATGAAGAGGGTGGAAAATAATCTTCATTGGACATTGGTTGACCCATATGAAATCAGACAAAAATACGGTGTTGAACTTTGTGAACTTTATGGAAAAGAGTTTGAAGATATTTATAGTAAAATAGAAAACGATAATACTCTTACTTTAAAAAAAGTTATTCAAGCAAGAGAGCTTTTTAAAGAGATTATGAAGGTACAAATTGAAACTGGAATGCCTTATATATTTTTCAAAGACAGAGCAAATCTTATGAATCATAACAGCCACAAAGGAATGATAGGAAATGGAAATCTATGTATGGAAAGTTTTTCTAATTTTTCTCCAAGCAAAAATTTTTCAGAAAAAAGTTCTGACGGAAGAGGGATAAGAGAGGTTGAACTAGGGGAAATACATACCTGCAACCTTGTTTCACTTAATCTTGCTGAACTTACAAGAGAAGAATTGGAAAATATAGTAGATACAGCAGTAAGAATACTTGACAATACAATAGACCTTACAAAAACACCTATAAAAGAGTCAGACAAACATAATCTTTCATACAGAGCAATCGGTATAGGAGCAATGGGACTTGCTGATTATCTTGCAAGAAAATATATGATTTATGAAGAAAGTTTAGATGATATAGATGAGCTTTTTGAAGAGATTGCTTTATACAGCATAAAATCTTCTGCTCTTCTTGCTTCTGAAAGAGGAGCTTATCCTCTTTTTAAAGATTCTGACTGGGACAAAGGTTTATTCTTTAAAAAAGACAGAGAGTGGTATAGTAAAAATTCTAAATTCAGTGAAAAATGGGAAAAAACTTTTGAGTTGGTAAAAACATATGGACTTCGTAACGGAGAGCTTACAGCAGTTGCACCGAATACTTCTACATCACTTTTAATGGGAGCCACAGCTTCAGTAAATCCTACATTCTCAAGATTTTATATTGAAAAAAATCAAAAAGGAGCTGTTCCGAGAGTAGTAAAACATCTAAAAGATAGAGCATGGTTTTACCCAGAATTTAAAAATATAGATCCTGAAACTTATGTAAAAGTTATGAGCAGAATAGGAAAATGGATAACTCAGGGAGTTTCTATGGAACTTATTTTTGATTTAAATAAAAATATAAGAGCCAAAGATATTTACAATACACTTATGACAGCATGGAAAGAGGGCTGTAAATCTGTATATTATATAAGAACTATTCAAAAAAATACAAATATTACTAAAGATAAAGAGGAGTGTGAAAGCTGCAGTGGATAGAAAAAAGCTTTTTAACCCTTTGGGAGATGATTCCCTTTCAAAGAGAAGCATTATAAAAGGAAACAGCACAAATATTTTCAACCTTAACAATGTAAAATATCAATGGGCAAATCACCTTTACAGAACGATGATGGGAAACTTTTGGATCCCTGAAAAAATAGATCTTACACAAGATAAAAACGATTATCAAAATCTTACTGATTATGAAAAAGAGGCATATGATGGAATTCTTTCTTTTCTTATTTTTCTTGACAGTATTCAGACAAACAATGTTCCAAATGTATCTGATTTCATAACAGCTCCTGAAATAAACTTAGTGCTTTCAGTGCAGACTTTCCAAGAGGCAGTACACTCACAATCTTACCAATATATAATTGAATCTATTCTTCCTAAGGAAATAAGAAATTCAATTTATGACAAATGGAGAGATGATAAAACTCTTTATGAAAGAAACAGATATATTGCAGAAATATATCAAAAATTTATAGACAGTCCAAATGACGAAAATTTTGCAAAAGTTATTATTGCTGATTATCTTTTAGAATCTTTATATTTCTATAATGGATTTAATTTCTTCTATCTTCTTGCAAGTAGAAACAGAATGATGGGAACTTCTGATGTTATAAGACTTATTAACAGAGATGAACTTTCTCATGTGGTTTTATTCCAACAGATGTTTAAAGAGATTCAAAATGAAAATCCCAATTTCTTTGATGAAAAACTAATTTATGAGATGTTTGAAAAAGCTGTCGAGCAGGAAATAAACTGGACAAATCACATAATCGGAAATCAAATTTTAGGAATTACTGGAGATACCACAGAAAGATATACAAAATATTTAGCAAACGAGAGATTGAAAGGAATAGGACTTAAACCTCTTTACGAAGGATTTGAAAAAAATCCATATAAGCATCTTGAAAAATTTGCTGATACAGAGGGAGAGGGAAATGTTAAGGCAAACTTCTTTGAAGGAACTGTTACAAGTTATAATATGAGCTCATCTGTTGAGGGATGGGACGAATTTTAAAAAACAAAGGTTTAAGGAGGATTATATGATAAACATCACTGAAATAACTCCGGGAACAAGAGTTATAATTCACAACTATGAAGGAGAAACTTACACAGGATACATTACAGCAGAGGTAATTGAAATAAAAAATGGAGAGCTTATTTTAGCTGACAGAGTAATAAAAGAGGAAGAGCTAAAAAATATAGAGATAGCTAATGAGGAAAATCTTGATAAAGCCTATGATGCTCTTTTTAGTTGTTACAGAACTCAAGCTGAAAACTTATTAAAAGGAAAATCTTATCTTGAATTGAGAGCTTATGAAGAAGTTGTAAAAGAACTTCTTGAGAAAAGATAAAAGGGCTATATAAGCCCTTTTTTTATTGTAAATTTTTTTATTTTATGTTAGTTTTTTATTTTTAAAAAATTTTAATAATGTCCTTATATTTTATCGGACTAAAATTATTTAAATGAAAATTAAAAATTCTCTGATAAAATATTGAGAATTTATTTTTTAGAATTTGTCATCTCTTTAGATCTTTCTTCACATCTTTTCATTGCTTTTATAATTGCATTTCTGAATCCATATTCTTCCAAAGCAGCTACAGCCTCTATTGTTGTTCCTCCTGGAGAGCATACCATATCCTTAAGTTCACCAGGATGGATTCCTGTTTCAAGTACCATTTTTGCACTTCCATATACAGCTTGTGCAGCAAACTTATAAGCTTTTTCTCTCGGCATTCCCCCTGCTACAGCTGCATCTGCCATTGCTTCTATCATCATATACACATATGCAGGAGATGAACCACTTACAGCTATTACAGAATCAATAAGTTTTTCTTCAACTATCTCTGCCTTTCCAAAGCTGTTTAAAATTTCCATAACTTCGCAAATCTCTTCATCTGTTACAAATCTGTTTGGTACAACTGCTGTCATACCCTCTCCAGCCATTGCAGGTGTATTTGGCATAGTTCTTACTATCTTCATATCCTTTCCAAATAACTCCTCTGCTTTTGCAAGAGTTATACCTGCTGCTATAGTAATTATAAGAGTTTCAGGTTTTATATAATCTCTTATCTCCTCAATGACAGTTGGATAAATATTTGGTTTTATAGATAACACAATTATATCTGACATTGATGCTAAAAGCACATTTGAATTTGAAGTTTTTACTTTATATTTTCCATATGCTTTTTTTAGATTTTCATTTGATGTATCTGAAAAAATTATATTTTCAGCTTTTACCATTCCTGAAGAGATAATCCCTCCAGCCATTGCCTGTCCCATATTTCCTGCACCAATAAATCCTATCACTTTTTCCATATTTTAAGCTCCTTTATTAATTTATTTCTGACTATATTTTACCACACTTTACATTTTATTTTGCAATAATATTGTTATCTTCTTTCAAGTGATGTATAATTAATAAAAAAAGGAGGAATATACAATGGGAATAAAGATTACAACTCTTATTGAAAATAAAGATGGACATTGTATTAATGGAGAATTTGGACTTTCTCTTCTTATAGAGGACAATGATTTCAGATTTATTTTTGATACAGGAAAAACTGGAAAATTTTTAGAAAATGCTGAAAAAATGAATATTAATTTGAAAAATATACAACATATGGTTTTAAGCCACAGCCATTTTGATCATACAGGAGGGGTAAAAACTTTTATTGAAAACTGTTCCAATAATTTTACACTTCATATTGCTCCCTCTTTTTTTGAAGAAAAACATAAGATAACTGAGCTTATCCATGAATTTCTTGGAAATAATTTTGATAAAAAATATATTGAAAATTCAGAAGTAAAAATTCATTACATTGAAGGAGATGAATATCAACTTTCAGAAAATATTACTCTTCACACAAATTTTAAACAAACAAATGATTTTGAAACTCCTGTCCGTTATTATTTCAGAAAAATTTATGATGATTATATTCTTGATAATATGGAGGACGAAATAGTAATCTCTGCTGATACTCCAAAAGGAACAGTTATTATCTGCGGTTGCTCACATATAGGAATTGCAAATATAGTGGAAACTATTAAAAATCGTACAAAGAAAAATATATATGGTATTATAGGAGGACTTCATCTTTCTAAAGCAGAAGATGAAAGAATAGATAAGGTTCTTGATTATTTTATAAAAAATGATATTAAATTTTTTGGTGTTTCTCACTGCACAGGGGAAAAATTTATTGAAAAACTTAAAAAACACAATCCTGATTTTATCTACAATTGTACAGGAAACATTATAGAATTTTAACATATAAAAAAGGGGTGTTGTAATACAACACCCCTTAATTTTTATTATTTCTTTCTTGAGAATATTCTTAAAAGATATAGGAATAGATTTATAAAGTCAAGGTAAAGTTCTAATGCACCTACAACTCCAAGTTTTCCTATAAGTTCTTCATCTCCATCAGCAATTTGATAAGCCATATTTTTAATTCTGTTTACATCATACGCAATAAGGGCAGAGAAAATTACAACTCCTAAAATTGTTACTGCCCAGTAAAGAGCAGGAGCACCTATAAACAGATTGATAAGACTCATAATTATAAGAGAAATAATTCCTGTTCTTAAAAATCCACCATAATTGCTTAAATCTTCTTGAGTTTTATAACCATATACAGCTATTACAGCAAACATCACTATTGTTGTGAAAAGTGTATATCCTATTATCAATAAATCTCCAACAAATACACCTACAACAGTGAAAACCAATCCATTTAGGAATGAATAAAAGAAAAACATAAGTTTTGCTGAAGTTACAGAAGTTTTTTGTATTTTGAATGAAAATACCATTACAGTTATAAACTCCAAAATAATAATTGGCATATAAAATTTACTTATATAGTAAATCATTGTTAAATTTTCTGTGAAAATAATATATGTAGGAACTAAAAAAGTAATAAGAAGCCCCATAACCATATAAGTAAAAGATGTTCTCAACAGTTTATTACTAGCTGTTATATCTACATAACCTTGTCCGTTGTACATAATTTGTACCTCCTTTTTCTGTGCTTAAAAGCTTTCTGTATAGCCTAATTATACTATATTTTTCAGTATTTTTCCATTTTTAAAGAAAAAAATTACCTTTCATAAATTTCAAGAGGAAGGTTGTCAGGATCTTTAAAAAATGTAAATTTTTTCCCTTCTGTTTCATCTACTCTCACTGGCTCAACTATAACACCTTTTTCAGCAAGATATTTTACTGTTTTTTCAATATCATCAACTTCAAAAGCAAGATGTCTTAACCCTCTAGCTTCAGGATTATTTACTCTTTCTGGAGGAGTTGGAAATGAAAAAAGTTCTATCTGATAAGTATCCCCCACTTTTAAATCCAATTTATAAGAATCTCTTTCCTCTCTGTATACCTCTTTTAAAATTTCAAAACCTAAAATCTCTGTATAAAATTCTTTTGATTTTTTATAGTCAGAGCATATTATTGCTACATGATGTATTCTATTAAATATCATTTTCTCTCCCCTTTATACTATTTTATCTCTTAGACACAACTTTTCTTTTTATTGTTTAATTTATTTCATTTCTATTTATAATATTTTTATTTTCCTTATATATTAAAAAAAATATTTTTGAAATATCTGTCTATCTCTTTTTGAATTTTATCACTATACTCTCTTATCTGTTTTTGTACAAGAGTTTCAATATATTCGATTTCCTTTTTATCTTCAGGATAATATACAGGAACTTCTTTTAAAGGGGTTGTATAAAATTCTAAATTATATCCTTTAGATTTTCCATTATTTTTATACCATCTATAAAAAATTTCTGAATTAAGATAGCCAAGTATGTAGAAAATGTTAAAAGAACTATTTTTCATTGTGAGGTAATATATATCAGCGCTGCCAAAAAAATCCCCATTATCATAAGCAAAATAATTTGTCTTACATCTTTGCCTTGCAAGAATTTTTTCTCCAGACATAATACTTTCATCTCTTCCCCAAGTAAGCTCGTACCACTTTCTTGCTCCTTTTATTACTTCTCTTCTTTTATCCAATATATCTTTATAAGATGAAAAAAGATTTTTTAATTCTTCTGAAATCTCCCTCTCTCTATTTATATAATATATCCAAAAATCATTTTCTTTTTTACAACTATATTTAAATACATCTTTATTTTTATAAAAGGGTTTCAGATATTCTTTAAATTTTTCATCATATTTATCGGTTATAAAAGCTTTATCACACCCACTAACTATTCCTTGATTTATATTTACAATATCCTTCAGTTTATAATTACATTTTTCAGATACTCTTTTATTAAATTCAATATTTTTTCTGTCAACAAGAATTATATTTCCGTTACCATCATATATTTCACTATTTTTTAATATAAATCTTGCTCTCTCTTTTTGAATAAAAACAGCAGAATCATGAGATTTTATCCCTTTTATCCAAGAAAAAATAAGATTATGCTGTCCTGGAGCATCTTTGAATATTGAAGTGTTATAATCTGCAATATGGATAAATCTTCCCTCATTTTTTAATTTCTCACGAAGTTTTATTGCACTGTCAGCTTTCAACCAATAATTTGTGGTTACATACACCATCACACCATCTTTTTTTAAAATATCTGCTCCTTTTTCTATAAAGAAATAAAAATAATCCATTTTAGCTTCATAATATTTTTTACCAAACTCTGTCTTTTTTATTTCAGAAAAAATATGCTGATGATTTTTTTCTCCTATATATGGAGGATTTCCTATAACAATGTTATATTCCTCTTTTATTTCATCAAGAAGAGAATCTTTTATAAAGCCTCTTATCTCTCCTGAAAGATTATATTTTTTTAAAATCTCTCTGCTTCCCTCTATACATTCATAAAAAGCTTTTTTATCAATATCATATCCAACTATCCACTGAGGATTAAATCTATATTCCCCTGTTATTTTTCTTGAAATAATTATTAGTTTTTCCAATAAAATTAAAATAAGATTCCCAGTTCCACAAGAAAGATCTGCTGCTCTTAAATTATTTAATTTTTCTTCTGTATATTCTTTTTTGAAATAATTTTTTAGGGCTAATTTTACAATAAATTTTCCATATTCATAAGGAGTATATACTTTATAATTTGTTATTCCCATTAAAATGCCTCTAGCTTTTTCTTATATAGAGTGTAACTCCAAAGCCCCATATACACAATACTGAATACTACAAGTTTTAAAATTATATTTTTTATATAAAAACTTGCCAGTACAGCAATAAAAGAACTTATAAATACTTTTCCAAAAAATATTCCCACATTTCTCATATTCATATTTATATATTTTTTTCTGAATGTATACAGAAGAAGTGAAAAATTTACCATTGCTGCTATAGATGTAGAAAGTGCTAATCCTCTATATTGAAGAGTTTTTATAAACAGCATATTTAAAATAACATTTATCCCTATTGAAAGAATAGAAAATTTTACAGGATCTCTGCTGTTTTTCATTCCATAAAAAGCTCTTGTCATAAGATGAATAGCTGTGTAAAAATAAAGCCCCAATGAATAATATAAAAGAGAATCCGATGTTATCTCTACAGCTCTTTTGCTGAATTTACCATATTCAAAAATAAGTCTTACCACATCTGTTGAATATACAGTAAGAACTATTGTAGAAGGAACTACTAAAAACAGAAGTATATTAAGCCCTTTTTTAATATCCTCCTCCACTGCTCTAAAATCCTTATTCACAATTTTTTTAGAAAGAGCAGGATATATAACTGTTGAAATTGATATTCCAAAAACTCCTATTGGAAGATTATAAATTCTTGTGGCATTTTCAAGAGCCGATACTCCTCCAGCTTCAAGATATGAAGCAAAAAACTGATCCACTATTGTATTAAACTGTCTTGCAACAATTCCCACAAGCATAGGCAGCATCAAATAAAAAATTCTCTTAATATATACATCTTTAAAATCTATTTTAAACCTATACATACCTGCACGTTTAAAAAACTGAGGAAGTACGATGATAAATTGTAAAAAACCTCCAAACAGCACACCATATGCCATAGCTTTTATTCCATAAGTTTTTCCAAAAAATATTGCTCCTCCAAGAATTGCTAGGTTAAAAAATATTGATGTTGAAGCAGGAACAGCAAAGCATTTAAAATTATTAAGAATTGCTCCTATCATTCCAGAAAGACTTATAAAAATAAAATAACAAGACATTATTTTTAAAAGCTGAGAAGCTATTATTTTTGTTTCATCTGAGAATCCATTTACAATAACTGCTATAATTTCATCTGAAAATATAATCATTCCTACTGAAACAATAATGGAAAAAATAAATACTATATTCAAAATAGAAAATATAAATTTTTTCCCCTCTTCCTCACCCTCTTTTCCTATTTTTTCATTATAAAGAGGTATGAAAGATGTACCAAGTGCTCCTTCTCCCAAAAGCTGTCTAAAAAAATTACTTATTTTGAAAGCACTAAAAAAGGCATCTGTACCGGCAGATGCACCAAAATAATAAGCTACCACAACACTTCTCGCAAGTCCTAAAACTCTGCTTATAAGTGTTATAAGCATTACAAAAATTCCGCTCTTAAACATTATTCCTCCGTGTATGTTCTTCCCCTCAGTTGTCAGCCCTTTTTATAAATACACTTCCTTCGCTGTTTATAATATCAATTTTTCCCTCTTTATAAATATCTAAAACAGCTAAAAAAATATACACAAGATGCATTCTGTTTTCTGCTCTTGAAAATACCTCATCAAGAGAAAGAGTTTTCTCATAAAGAAGCACCTTTAATTTTTCTATTTCATCATCTATTGAATAAATTTTTTCATATTTTATTTCAATTATCTCTTCATCAATAACTTTTAGATATTTTTTATAGCTGTTAAAGATATCTTCTGCCTTAAGAGAATCTAAATCATACTCTTTAGATTCTACTTTTCTTATTTTTCTTCCCTCTCCTCTTGAATAAGCTATATTGTACTCGCTTCCCATAAGATTTATTTTTTCCGCTGCCTCTTTAAACAATCTATAATCTTCAAGTCTTTGTTTTAATACCTTTTCTTTTTCTGCCTCTTTTTCCATATTAAGAACAGAAGCAGCTTTTATTTCAAGAAGTTCTGTAGCTGTTATAAGAAACTCTACTTTTATTTCAAGATTATCTCTCTTAGACTCATTTATTACAGCCAAGTATTCATCTATTATCTGGGATATTTTTACCTCTGAAATTTTAAGTTTTTTCTTATCTATTAAATATAACAAAAGCTCAAGAGGACCTTCAAAGTTATCAATTTTTAAAGTAATATTATTCTCTTTATTTTCCATTTGAATACTTTCTCCAGTTTTCCACATCTTGTTTTATTCCAAGCTTTAACTCTTCAAAAGAATCAAATTTTTTCTCTGCTCTCATAAAATGTTCTATATCCACAAATATTCTTTTTCCATAAAGATTTTCCGAAAAATCAAGAATATGGACTTCCACACTAAGTTCTCCAGGCTTTAAAGTTGGATTTTTTCCAATATTTATAACAGAAGAATGACTTTCCTTGCTTCCTTCCACTACAGTTCTTCCGCCAAAAATTCCAAAAGGCGGATAAACTTTATTTACCACTTTCAAATTGGCAGTTGGAAATCCCAACATCCTTCCATATTTTTTCCCATGTTCTACAATTTCAGAAATAAGAAATGGTCTGTCTAAAAATCTGTTTGCTTTTTCAAGCTCACCATTAAGAATAAGATTTCTTATAAGTGTTGAGCTTAAAACTTCTCCTTCAGAAACAACAGGAGAAAATTCATTTACAACAAATCCTTTTTCTTTGCATACCTCTTTCAGATATTCTGTATTTCCTGCTCCTTTATCTCCGAAAGTATAATTAAATCCTACAAAAATCTCTTTTACTCCAAGAGAATCTATTAAAATATCTTCAATAAACTTTTCTCTGCTACATTTTGCAAAATTCATATCAAAAGTTTGAAGGACAACATAATCCACTCCCAATTCATTTAAAAGATAAAGTTTTTCTTCCAATGTATTTATCATTTTTGGTGCTTTTTCAGGAAATATTACTTCTAAAGGGTGGTTTGAAAATGTAAATACTACTGACACCCCTCCTTTTTCTTTTGCCTTTTTTACAGCTTCAGAAATAAGTTTTCTATGCCCCTTATGTACTCCGTCAAAAGTTCCCAAAGCTACATAACTGTTCTTTAATTTTTCATTTCCTTTTAAGATATCTCTTATTATTTTCATTTTTCGTATTTCTACTCCTTTGGCTGTTCTCCGTTTTCCTCAAGAAGCTGATTATATATCTCTTCTATTCTTCTGAATCTGTTTCTTATTCCTGATTTCGATATTCCTATCATCTCTGCCAGTTCCTGCAAAGAGCTTTCAGGATTATGAAGTCTTAAAAAAGCTACTTCTTCCAAAACAGGAGTGAGATTATTTATACCTATTTTTTCTCCTATATAATTAATCTGTTTTATCTGTCTTATCCCTGTATTAAGAGTTTTAGTTTCATTGGCAACTTCCCAGTTCATCTCCCTGATAGTTTTGTTTTTAAGATCCTTCATCATTGTAGTTTCTTCATATTTGTAAAACTCTTTCATTGAACCTATCATTACAAGAAGATCCATTATATCTTCCGAATTTCTCAAATAAACAAGATTTTTATTTCTTTTTTTAGTTTTTGATACTTTTTTTCCAAGATTTGAAAGTATATCATAAAGCTCGTCGGCTATTTTTTCTCCGTCTATAAAGAAATCCAAAGCATATTCTTTTTCAGGAGTTTTAATATATCCTGTTGAAAGAAAAAGCCCTCTTATAAATCCAGCTGTTTTCTGTTCATCATCTTTTATATTTTCCTCTCTGTATTCCTCTAAAAGTTTTAAAAACTCCTTAAATCCTTTTTGATTTACAGCACCGATTATATATATATTATGTTCTCCAAAATTCTTGCTTGTAGAGTATTTAACACTTAAATTCAATCCACTTATCTCTTTCAGCACCCTATAAACTCTGTTGGCAAGTTCTATGCTCTCAAGTTTAAGTTCTATATGATCTGAAAATACTGCCTCTTTTGCATCAAGAATTCCTCTCAGTTCTGCAATCTTTTCTTTTTTTGAATATCCGCCCTTTTTTATTATCTCATTTTTTACTTGATAAGTATAGGACATCTGTTTCTCCTTTCCTTATTTTGCCTCTGCCCAGTTATTTCCAGCAGAGCTGTTCACCTCTAATTCCACATTTTTAAATCTTACACTGTTTTTCATAATATCTTCTATCAATTTTTTATACTCTTCAACTTTTTCATCTTTTATTTCAAAAATAAGTTCGTCATGCACTTGAAGTAAAAGTTTTATATCCTCTTTATCTTTTAAAACTTTATACAGCTCAATCATAACTTTTTTTATAATCTCTGCTGCTGTTCCTTGAATAACAGTATTCACTGCCATTCTTTCAGCCTGACTTCTTATATTTTTATTTCTTGAGTTTATTCCTTCAATATCTCTTCTTCTGTTGAAATATGTTTCAGCATATCCTGTTTCTTCTGCTTTTTTAATAATTTCTTCTTCAAGAGATTTTACCTTTGGATACTCTGCAAAATATTTTGCTATATAATCCTCTGCATCTTTTCTGCTGATTTTCAGCTCTTTTGCTAGTCCAAAAGCTGTTTTTCCATAAATGATACTGAAGTTTACTATTTTGGCAGCTGTTCTCTGCTCTCTTGATACAGGTTCGTCCTCATTAAGTCCAAAAATCTTTCTTGCAGTAAGATCATGAAGATCTTTCTTGGCTCTGTAAGCTGCTATAAGATTTTCATCTCCTGAAATCTCTGTAAGAACTCTAAGTTCAATCTGTGAATAATCTATTCCCAAAAGCTTATAACCTTTTTTAGCTGTAAATCCTTCTCTTATTCTCATTCCATCATCAGTTTTTACAGGAATGTTTTGAAGATTTGGATCTGAAGAAGAAAGTCTTCCTGTAGCTGTACCCGTTTGATTAAAACTTGTATGAATTCTGTTGTTTTCATCTACTGCTTTTGGAAGAGCATCAATATAAGTAGATTTCAGTTTTGAAAGTTTTCTGTATTCTAAAATATATTTAGCTATCTCTTCCCCTCTCGCTTCAAGCTCTTCAAGAACTTCCACATTTGTAGAAAGTCCTGTTTTTGTTTTCTTCACAGGAGCAATATTAAGATTTATAAATAAAACTTCTGCCAGTTGCTTTGGAGAGTTAAGATTAAAACTTCCTCCGGCAATTCTGTATATCTCTTTTTCTAAAACTTCAAGTTTTTCTCCTACCTCTTCACCAAACTTATGGAAATATTCAGGGCTTATCATTATCCCCTCTTCCTCCATAGAATTTAAAACTTCAATAAGAGGCATCTCTATATCCTTTAAAACTGTAATAAGATTTTTTTCCTCAAGCTGCTCTTTAAGAGATAAATAAACCTCTTTTACTCCATCAGCCCTTTCACACAGATACTCTCCATATTTTTCAATATCT
This sequence comes from Fusobacterium sp., assembly GCA_019416865.1. Classification (GTDB taxonomy): domain Bacteria; phylum Fusobacteriota; class Fusobacteriia; order Fusobacteriales; family Fusobacteriaceae; genus Fusobacterium_B. The sequence goes on along the minus strand of DXWL01000008.1, from coordinate 38,378 downwards.
GTTTCTTCAGGTTTCTCTTTTCCAAAAATCTCTGCATATTTTTTTATCTCTTTTGAACTTTCTCCAACAAGCATTCCATCAATATCTTCTCTAGTTTGAGCTGTTATCAGATGGTAACCTATCATTTCATCAAATTCCATATTTTTTGCAGGAATCTTGTATATATTCCTTAAAATATTTTTAAAATTATATGTTATAAATTTTTTATTTAATGAGAATATTCTATCTAAAAGCTCTTTACTTAAGTTTTGATATTTCTCTCCAAGCTTCAATACATGATATAGCGGAATATAATAGTTTCTTGTATCTGTTGCAAAGGAAATTCCCACATTTTCACTATAAAAATATACAAACTCATCAGAGCTTATATCCTCATACATTATATTGAACTTTTCCTCTGAATCGACTACCATTATCTGACTTTCTTTTACTTTCTTAGGCTGAGAGATCTCTCCTCCCATAGAAAAAAGCCCAAGCTGACCTCCATTTTCTAAATGCTGTTCCTCTTTTTTACTGTTATCTTCTTCAAGGTCTGCTTCATTAAGTCCCATTCTTTTTATAAGAGCTTTAAATCCAAGTTCTTTAAAAAGAGCCAAAAGTTTTTTATTATCAATACTGTATTTTAAATTTTCCTCCTCTGCTTCTAAAGGAATATTTGTTTCAATAGTTGCAAGTTTTCTGCTCAAAAATGCAGTTTCTTTATCCTCTTTTATATTATTTATAAGAGAAGGACCTATACCAGATATCTCTTTCAGAGAATCTACATTTTCATAAATACCTTCTAGATTTCCATATTTTTCAAGCATAGGTATAGCTTTTTTAGGCCCTACCTTTCTTACTCCTGGAATTCCATCACTGGAATCTCCAATAAGTCCAAAAAGATCTGGAATCATCTCAGGATATACACCAAGATGTTCTTTTACATCCTCTCTTGTAGAAAGAACTTTAAATCCTCCTCCGTCCCCTTTTCCAAGAAGAGCTATTTTTATATTTTCATCTAAAAGCTGTGTAAGGTCTTTATCACCTGTTATAATAATTACTTCAAATCCCTCTTTGGAAAATTTTTTTCCAAGAGTTCCCATTACATCATCTGCTTCATAGCCTGATATCTTAAATCTTTCTATTCCAAAACAGTCCAATACCTGTTCTATTCTTTCTACCTGCACCAAAAGATCCTCAGGCATAGCCTCCCTATTATTTTTATAATCTTTATACATCTCACTTCTTTTTAATTCGGCTCTTCTCACATCTTGTGCTGCCCCAATATAGTCCGGAGAAAATTCATTTATAATGCTTAATAAAGTATTAGTAAAACCATATACTGCTCCTGTAGGTTCATTTTTAGTTCTAAAGTTCATATTCCCATAAAAAGCTCTGTACATTATTGCACTCACATCTAATAATACTATTTTTTTCATCTTTTTCCTCCGCTCATTTTTTTCCATACTAATTATATCATACTTCCCAAGAATATTGAATAAATCAGCAAGATTTTTCATTGTGTTTATTTTGCTTTTCTGTTATAATTATTATTAATTAATTATGAATAACTAGGAGGACAATATATGAATTTAGTTGTTTTGACAGGAAGACTGACTAGAGATCCTGAACTAAAATTCGGTCAGAGCGGTAAAGCTTATTCAAGATTTTCTCTTGCTGTTGACAGACCTTTCCAAAAAGGAGAAGCAGATTTCATAAACTGTGTTGCCTTTGGAAAAACTGCCGAACTTATTGGTGAATATTTAAGAAAAGGCAGAAGAGCAGGAGTACAGGGAAGACTTCAAATGAATAGATACGAAGTAAACGGAGAAAAAAGAACTTCTTATGATGTTCTTGTTGACGCTGTTGAATTTTTAGAAAATAAATCAAGCGCTGAAGATAACAGCTACAGCAGTGGGAATGATTACAACGAAGGATACTCAAGAGCAGCTGAGCCTGTAAAATCTGCTCCTGTTGGAAACTCTTTCGATGACGATGAATTTCCATTCTAATTACACAGATTTATAACTAATTGTTAAAAAAGTAAAAAGTAAATAAAAGGAAATTTCCTTTTTAAAATATTATAATTTTTTGGAGGTATTATGAAAAAGAACAGTATTCTTATACTAGATTTTGGTTCACAGTATAACCAATTGATAGCAAGAAGAATCAGAGAGATGGGAGTATTTGCTGAAATAGTTCCATATTTCGAACCAATCGAAGATATTATTGCCAGAGAACCTAAAGGAATAATTCTTTCAGGAGGACCTGCTTCTGTCTATCTTGAAGACGCATTTATGATAGACAAAAAAATATATGACTTGGGTGTACCTATCCTTGCAGTATGCTACGGAATGCAGCTTACAACACACCTTTTAGGAGGAACTGTTGAGTGTGCTGACAAGCAAGAGTTTGGTAGAGCACATCTTATTATAGATGATGCTTCAAATCCATTATTTGAAGGTATCCCTAACGATTCTCAAGTTTGGATGAGCCACCAAGACCATGTTACAAAACTTGCTCCTGGATTCGTTCAAATAGCTCATACAGATTCTTGTATAGCTACTGCTTGTAACCCTGAAAAAAATATCTACTGTGTACAATTCCACCCAGAAGTTACTCACACTGAATATGGAAAAGAACTTTACAGAAACTTCGTTTTCAATATTGCAAAATGTGAGCAAAACTGGAGCATGAGCAACTACATTGAAGATACAATTAAAAAAATAAAAGAAACTGTTGGAGATAAAAAAGTTCTTCTTGGACTTTCAGGAGGAGTTGACTCTTCTGTTGCTGCTACACTTATCCATAGAGCAATCGGAGATCAATTAATCTGTATCTTCGTTGACACAGGACTTTTAAGAAAAGATGAAGCTAAAACAGTTATGCAAGTTTATGGAGAAAACTTCCATATGAACATCAAATGTGTTGATGCTGAAGCTAGATTCTTATTCAAACTTGCAGGTGTTTCTGACCCTGAAGCTAAAAGAAAAATTATTGGAAAAGAATTTATAGAAGTGTTCAACGAAGAAGCTGGAAAATTAACAGATGTTGATTTCCTAGCACAAGGAACAATCTATCCTGACGTTATAGAATCTCAATCTGTAAAAGGACCTTCTATGACTATAAAATCTCACCATAATGTTGGAGGACTTCCTGAAGATATGAAATTCACTCTTCTTGAGCCTTTAAGAGAACTTTTCAAAGATGAAGTAAGAGCTGTTGGAAGAGAACTTGGAATTCCTGATCATATGATCGACAGACATCCATTCCCAGGTCCAGGACTTGGAATCAGAATCTTAGGAGAAGTTACTAAAGAAAAAGCTGATATCTTAAGAGAAGCTGACAATATCTTCATTGAAGAATTAAGAAATGCTGATCTTTACAACAAAGTAAGCCAAGCTTTCGTTGTTCTTCTGCCAGTAAAATCTGTTGGAGTTATGGGAGATGTAAGAACTTATGAATACACTGCAGTTTTAAGATCTGCTAATACTATAGACTTTATGACTGCTACTTGGTCAAAACTTCCTTATGAATTCTTAGAAAAAGTATCTAATAGAATTATTAACGAAGTAAAAGGAATAAATAGATTAACTTACGATATATCTTCAAAACCACCTGCAACAATCGAGTGGGAATAATTTTAAAAATATTATCTTTTTTATAAAGAGGGAGAATTTTTTCTCCCTTTTTTGTTTCTAAGGAAATTATAAATTGACTTTATTGAAAAATAAAAAAAGAACCCTATCAAAGTAAACTAATTAAAGTGATAGCAACTGCTTTAATTATATGTTAAAATGAAACTAAGATTTAAAGAATATAAGTTATTTGTATTTTGGGGTGATTTACATGACAACTAATTTTTATTTTCTAAAAAAAGATTGGAGTGCTTTAGCTCAAATTGGGGAGATGGCAGAATACACACTGCACAAAGATCCCAACACAGCAATTATTAAAATTAGGCAGTTGGGGGAGTATATAGCAAAACTAATGGTAAAAGTTGAGGAGTTACCAGAGGTTAAGGATCAAGTTGACAGAATTAGAATGTTAAAAGAAAACGGCTTAATTCCAGATGATATAGATAGAATTTTCCATAAGATTAGAAAAGCTGGAAATACAGCAGTACACAATATGGAAGGTGAGTTGTCAGAGGCAGAGGTTTTGCTATCTTTGGTGGTAAAACTTTGTGGGTGGTTCAATGAGGTATATGGTAGTGACTACACTTTCACATCGGACAATATAGTGTATAAAACACCTGAATATGTAGATTACAAGGAGAAATATGAGGCATTGCTCTCTCAAGTGGAAAGTAGAGAGAGGGAGTTGCAAAATCTAAAGGTTCAAGATATTTCATTTAAGACACCTGAAGAGAGAAAGAGAATTATTAAAAACAAAAAGCCTATGGAGCTAAGTGAGGAAGAAACAAGGGTTTTAATTGATGATCAGCTTAGAGAGGCTGGTTGGGAAGTTAATACCCCTATTTTGAATTACAGATATAGAAAGGTTTTACCTGATAAAAGCAAGGCAATGGCAATAGCTGAGTGGCCTTGTAAAAAAGAGGACGGTGAGCAAGGTTGGGCTGACTATGCACTTTTCTATAAAAATAAGTTCTATGGGGTGATTGAGGCTAAAAGAAAGGGACTAGATGTCCTAACTGCTCTCAATGTGGATTCGGATATGTATGCCAAGGGGGCAGAGCTAAGAGAGGGTGTAAGTTTCTGTGATGGCTCACCTTTTGGAAGTTATAAAGTACCATTTCTATTTTCAGCAAATGGACGTGAATACAACAAGGAATTTATTGAGAAATCTGGTATATGGTTTTTAGATGGTAGAAAAGCTGGAAATCTTCCAAAAGCTTTAAAGGGTTTCTATGCTCCAGAGGATTTGGAGATTTTGTTAAATAAAGATGAGGAGTTAGCTAATAAAACATTGGCTGAAAACTCTTTAGATTATCTTAGATCACCTGATGGGCTTAATTTGAGATATTATCAAGCTGAGGCTATTGAGGCTGTGGAAAAAGCTTTGATAGGTGGTAAACACAAGGTACTTTTAACAATGGCAACAGGTACAGGGAAAACAAGAACAGCCTTGGCATTGATATACAGATTGCTAAAAAGTAAGAAGTACAACAGAATTTTGTTTGTTGTGGACAGGGCAAGTTTAGGGGAACAAGCAGACGATACTTTTAAAAATGTAAAGATTGAGGAGCAATTTCCACTATCTAAAATTTATAGTATAATGGGGCTTGAGGAGAAATTCCCTGAAACTGATACAAGAGTGCATATTGTAACTATTCAAGGGCTTATAAAAAGGGTGCTTTCTCCAAGTGATGAGAACTATCTATCAGTTGGAAAGTATGATTGTATCATAGTTGACGAGGCACACAGAGGGTATGTGTTAGATAGGATACCAACTGAAGAGGAAACATTGATTAGAGATGAGAAGGAGTATCAAAGTAAATATAGAAATGTAATTGAGTATTTTGATGCTGACAAGATAGCTCTTACAGCTACACCAGCTCTACATACCTATGATATTTTCGGTGAGCCTGTGTATGAGTATTCATATAGACAAGCTGTATTAGATGGGTATTTGGTAGACTTTGAGCCACCATATATTATGGAAACTAAGCTCTCTAAAGATGGTATAACTTTTGAAAAAGGTTGTGAAGTCAAGGTATATGACAAGGTTTCTCAAGAGGTAAAAACAATAGAAAACCTAGAGGACGAGCTTAATTTTGATGTTAGTAAGTTTAATACAAAGGTTATTACAGAGGGGTTTAATCGTGCTATTTGCAGTGCTCTTGTAGAGAGAATTGATCCTACTGGTGAGGAGAAAACCCTTATTTTCTGTGCAAATGATGAGCACGCTGATATGGTTGTTAGGATTTTAAAAGAGGAGTATGACAAGCTTGGGGATTACTCTATGAATAACGATATGATTAAAAAGATAACTGGCTCTGTAAAAGATGTGGACAAGCTTATTAGAAAGTTTAAAAATGACAGCTACCCAACTATTGCAGTTACAGTTGATCTTTTAACAACTGGTATAGATGTGCCTAAAATCTGCAATTTAGTCTTTTTAAGAAAGGTTAAAAGCAGAATTCTATATGAACAAATGATAGGTAGGGCAACTAGACTTTGCAAAGAGATTAAAAAAGAGTGTTTTAAAATATATGATGCTGTGGGAATCTATGAGGATTTAGAAAAGTATTCAGATATGAAACCTGTGGTGGCAAACCCTAAAACCTCTGTAAAGGAGCTATTTGATAAATTTGACACTATAAAGGCTGATGAAAAAGCTACTTCATACTTTATGGATCAAATTATTGGACGGATTCAAAGAAAGAAAAATATTATTAAAGAGAAAAAATCAAATGATATTAAGGTATTATCTGGATATATGAGGGGAGAAGAGGTAACTAATATAGATAGTTATCTTGTGGATCTGAAAAATACCCCAGATAATAAGAAAATCAAGGTTTTAGAAAAGGAAAAAGAGTTTTTAATATATTTGGATAGCTTAAAAAGAGAAAACTATCAGATAATTGCTGAGGCTGATGATGTTGTTACAGAGTTCAAACAAAGCTTTGGAAAGGATAAAACTCCTGAAGATTATCTTGAAAGTTTTAAACAATATATCAAGGAAAATGAAGATAAAATTGAGGCACTAAAGATATTGAAAACAAATCCTAAAGCTTTTACTAAAGAGGATTTAAAAGATATTAAATCTAAATTAGATGCCTATGGATATAGCAAAACAAAGCTTAATACTGCTTATCAAAACCTAAAAAATGAGGATATTTTAATAGATATTCTATCTTTTGTAAAATATGCTATTGATGAAAAAGATGAGGAGTTAATCAGTAGAGATAGAAAGATTGAGAGAGTTATGGAGAAAATCAAAAAATTGAATAGATGGAATGCTCGTCAAGAGAAGATTATTAGCAGAATAGAGATGGTTTTAAAAAGTGAAGATGAGTATATATCTAAAGAGGATTTTGATAGTGGAATATTTAAAAAGCAGTATGGTGGAATTAAAAAAATAGATGAAATTCTCCAAGGTAAGCTTGATGAGATAATGGATATTATCTATGATGGAATACTTTTAAATTAAATTTAATTATCTAGCATATCGCTAGGGTTACAGCAAAGTTCCAATAATCAAGGAGTTTGATAAAACGACTATGATTATTGAGACGCAGAAACGGAGTTTCTGTGATCCTTAATGTAACACAGGACTTCGTCTCAAACACGTCGGAATTTTTAGTGTCAGATTTCGTAACTCTCTCTAATATTCTTCTCCAAATTCCATTTTAGCTGATATTTGGGAAAGTAATAATTTAAAATAAAAGTAGATTATCCCTAACATCAAGTTGACGTAATTTAGAGGTGAATATTAGAATCCCTCAGCGAAATGAAGTTAAGAAAATGCAACGTGTTTGAGCGGAGCTTGCGGAGCGAGTTTTGCATTTTCAACGGAATAAGCCTAGGGATTCTTTATTCACCGACATGGAGTCAAATTGATGTTAAAAAAGAAATTGAGATAACTAAAATTGACTAATAAACGTAACTACAAAGGTACTTTGTCAAAAACTAACGATGTATTAAATAAATTAAGTATAAATATAAAAATTGATTGTGAGGAAAAAGATGACTAATAATGAAATTGTACAAAAACTATGGAATTTATGTAATGTATTGAGAGATGACGGAATTACATATCACGAGTATGTAACAGAGCTAACATATATTCTATTTTTAAGAATTGCCAATGAGTTGGAAACAGAGGAGAAAATCGGTATTCCAGAGGAGTACAGATGGGGAGAGCTAGTTAAACTTGATGGTACAGAGCTTAGAGGGAAGTATCAAGAGGCTCTTTTAAATCTTGGTAAAACATCATCAACTCTTGGAACAATATATAGAAATGCTCAAACAAGAATTGGTGAACCTGCAAACCTTAAAAAGATATTTACAGAGATCAATAAAATTGAGTGGTACTCTGAAGATAAGGAAAATTTAGGGGATCTATACGAGGGACTTTTAGAGAAAAATGCCTCAGAAAAGAAGTCAGGGGCTGGGCAATACTTCACACCTAGAGTTTTAATTGATTCTATTGTAAGAATTGTTGCTCCAGATTTAGGAGAGAAAATCTGCGACCCTGCTGGGGGGACTTTTGGTTTTATAATTGAGGCTGATAAATATCTAAGAAACAAGTATGATGGCTATTTTGGAACTGATGAGAGAACTATCAGTGACGAGGAGAGAGAGTTTCAAGAAACTAAAGCTTTCTCTGCTTGTGAGTTAGTTCCTGATACACATAGATTGGGGCTTATGAATGCTATTCTTCACGACATTGGGGGAAACTTTATTCAAGGTGACACTCTATCAGAGTTTGGAAAGCAGTTAAATGGTTTTGATGTTGTTCTATCTAACCCACCATTTGGAACAAAGAAAGGGGGAGAGAGAGCCACTAGAGATGACCTTATCTATGATACTTCAAACAAGCAGTTAAACTTTTTACAAGTGATCTATAACTCTTTAAATACAACTGGAAATGCAAGAGCAGGTATAGTTTTACCTGATAATGTGCTATTTGAAGGGGGAGTTGGAAAGGATATTCGTATAGATTTGATGAATAAATGCAATCTTCACACAATTTTAAGACTTCCAACAGGTATATTCTATGCTCAAGGGGTAAAGACAAATGTACTATTTTTCACTAGAGGAAAGGGAAATGAAAAGAATACTAAGGAGATTTGGTACTATGATTTAAGAAGTAATATGCCTAACTTTGGTAAGACTAACCCACTAACTAAGGAGCATTTTGAGGAGTTTGAAAGAACATTCAACAATGAGGCAGAGAAAGAGAAGTTAGAGAGATGGACAAAGGTTACTTTAGAGGAGATTGAGAAGAAAGATTACTCACTTGATATGGGGCTTTTAAAGGTCGATGACTCTCAAGAGGAGCTACAAAATCCTATTGAAAATGGGGAAGAGTGTATAGAGAGATTGGAAGAGGCACTTGATCTGTTAAAGGGTATCTTAAAGGAGCTTGATTTTTGCGGGGTGAAGAGAGATGCCTAAGAAAAAAGGGGAGCTTTCTATTGAGGAGAGATTGGAACAATCAATAGTGGCTAAAGAGGAAGAGCCTTATAAATTGCCTAGTAATTGGGTTTGGACTAGATTAGGAGATATAACAGAAAAAATATCAAAGGGAACTACTCCAAGAGGAGGAGAAAATGCTTATACAAAACAAGGAATTAAGTTTTTAAGAGTAGAGAATATAGCAGATAACTATGAATTAGACTTTAAAAATATAAAATATATAACTAATGAAATACATACTAATTTTTTAAAAAGATCAATTTTAGAAGAAAATGATTTACTTGTTAGTATAGCAGGGAGTTTAGGAAGAACAGCAATAATTTCTAAAGAGCATTTACCATTAAATACTAACCAAGCTATTGCCTTTATTAGATTTTTAATAAAAAATAAGAAAATATCAAAGTATTTTTCATACTTTTTTAATTCTCCTAAAGCTAAATCTTTACTATTAGAACAAGCAAAAGTAACAGCTATTCCAAATTTAACTCTTGAAATATTGAGCAAAACTAAAATTCCACTGCCTCCACTAGAAGAACAAAAAAGAATAGTGGAAAAATTAGATTCTCTATTTGAAAAAATTCAAAAAATAAAAGAGATTATTGAAGAGGTAAAAGAGAAAACTACTTCAAGAAAAGAGGCTATTCTTTCTAAAGCATTTAGTGGAGAGCTTACAGAGAAGTGGAGAGGTGAAAACCATACTGAAAATGCTAGAGAACTTCTTGTTAAAATCAATGATGAAAAGATAAAACTATGGGAAGATGAGTGTAAAAAGGCTGAAGATGAGGGAAGAAAGAAACCTGCTAAACCTAAATTAAAAACTATTGATGAAATGTTAGTAGGAGCAGAGGAAGAGCCTTATAAATTACCTAATAATTGGGTTTGGACAACTTGGGAAGAAATTTCAGATATTTTTTCTTCAAAAAGAGTTTTACAAAAAGATTGGCAAAAAGAGGGGATTCCATTTTATAGAACTAGAGAAATAGTAGCTTTATCTAAAGATGAATTATTTTCAAATGAATTATTTATTTCTCAAGAACATTATGATAGCTTAGCAAAAGAAACACGTATGCCAAAAGCTGGAGATTTAATGGTTACAGGAATAGGAACAATAGGTATTTGCTACCTTGTAAAAGAAAATGATTGTTTCTATTATAAAGATGCTAGTGTTTTATGTGTATCTAAAAGAGGAGATATTAAATCAGAATATCTAAAATATTTAATGAAAACTCCATTTATGATTTCACAAATCAAAAAAAATTCAGCAGGAACAACAGTAGATTCTTTAACTATTAATAAATATAAAACTTATAAATTACCTCTACCACCATTAGAAGAGCAAAAAGAGATAGTAAGAGTTTTAGACAAGGTATTTGAAGAGGAAAATAAAATAGATAAATTATTAAAGCTTGAAGAATTAATAGAAGCATTAGAGAGCTCAATTTTAGATAAGGCTTTTAAAGGAGAGTTAGGTACTCAAAATAAAGATGATTATCCAATCTTAGAAAGATTAAAAGAAATTTTATAATTAAAAATGGGAAGTATTTAGTATGAGATTAAAGAAATTAAAAATAGCAAAATATAAAAATTTGAAGGACATAGAGATTAACTTTTCTTCAAACTACACTATTTTTATTGGTGAAAATGGTGGAGGAAAAACCAATATATTAGAAGCGATTAGTAAAATTTTTAGTGATTTATATTCTAATAAATTAGGAAATTCTTTTAAAGAAAATTATGAAATAGAGTATGAAATAAAAAATAAAATAGTTAATTTAAAGTTTACTAAGGAGAATAATAAATTGGAAAGTAAAGTTGATTCTGTTGATATAAAAAGAACAGAATTACAAGATTATCTTCCAGAACATATTATTTTACTTTATTCTGGTAAAGATAAAAAACTAGAAGAAGTTTATAAAAAAATGACAAAGAGTTATATAGATAATAATTTATATAAACTTGAAAAAGTACCTTTAAGAAAAATGTTATATTTGACTCCTGAATATAATAAAATTCTTTTTCTAAATTATTTAAAAGAAAACGAAGAAGAAAAAACAATAGCCAATAGTATAGAAATAAGCTTAAAAATGCCAACAACTTGGGGAAAAAATAAACCAACTAAAGCTCAGGGAATAAATGGAATTTTTGAAAATGCTAAAGGAGAATTAAAAGTATTGTTAGAAAAATGGGGAGAAGAAGTGAGTTATGAAGAAGGAAAATTCTTTTTTACTAATAATAATCCCAATATTAATAATAATTTTTTAAAAGATGATGACTTAATAAATTTTAAAACTTTAGATTTATTTCTATTGAGTGATATAATTCAAGATATAAAGATAGAAGTTAATAGAAATATAGAGTTTGATAGTTTTAGTGAAGGACAAAAACAAAAATATATGAATTTAGCTTTAATTAATTTATTTCCTGAAAAAGAGGTATTAATTTTATTAGATGAACCTGATTCTCATCTCCACCCTAAATGGATTAGAGAATATGGAGCACAATTAAATGATATTTTAGAAGTTAATAAAAAACAACATCTATTATATGTAACTCATTCTCCATTGATTTTAGGAACAACTAATGATGAGAATATTTATATTTTAAAAAATGGAAAAGTGTCAGAATGTAATAGTGAAACTTTCTGTAATGATGTAAATACTATATTAGCTGAAGTTATGGATGTAAAAAAATATACTACAGATATTATGAAGCATGAAGAGATTATATTAGAAGCACTTATTGAAAATAAGTTATCTGAAGCTAAATCAGAACTTGAAATATTAAAAAATAATCTAAGAAAAAAAGGAGTAAAAAACCTAGAAGACCATGATTTAGTTCTTGAGCTTTCAGGAATGATAAGAAGAATGGAGTTAATGAATGAGCTTACGAAATAAAAAGAATATATTAAAATATTTTGAAGAGTTTAAAACAGAAAAATTAAAAAATGATTATGATTCATTAATAGATTCTTTAGACTTTAATGAAAAAAATTCTAATGAAATAAAAAAAATTCTAAAAAAAGAATTAAATAAATCAAGATTTGATGAAACAGGATTTTTTAATCCAAAAGCAAAAAGTCAATTAAGAAAAAAATTATTAGAAGAACAGGGATATGTATGTATATATTGTCAAAAAAGAGTTGTAGAAAATGATGATATTTCTATTGAACATATTAGACCTAGAAAACTTTATGGGAAATTAGAGTTTGATTATTTTAATCTTGCAATTTCATGTAGTTATCAAGGAAAAAGAAGTACTTGCGACCCAAAAAAAGCAGAAAAAGAATTACTGGCTTTTCATAAATGTGATTTAGAAAAAGATATTATTTATAATCTTAATGGAGAGATTTCCTCAAATAATCCTGATTTAGAGAAAGATATAAAGCTTTTAAATTTGAATAAAATTACTTTGAAAAGAAAAAGACTGGCTGCTTTAAGAGGATTTTTATATCAACCGATTAAGGAAGATGGAAAGATAAAAAAGAAATTGATAGAATATAAAGAGGAGGAATTAAAATATATAGCAGAGCAACTTAAAGAGAAAAATTTTGGACAATATTTTCCATATTATATGTTTGTTAGTAAGAATTTAAATAATTTAAGTAGAATAAAAGAATTTAAGAAAAAAGCTCAATTTGAATTAGAATTAAGTAAAAAAATTTTAAGTTTTCTACAGAAAAAGGGTATAGATGAAGAGATTATAGTTGAATATAAAAAAGAATTTTGTTTTGAGAAATAAAGGGAGAGAAACTATGAAAAAATATTTATTCTTATCCTATCTTTTAATATTTTATATTTTTATTTCAATAGGAAGTTATTCAAAAGAAAATGTTGGAGAACAACAAAAATATTTAGAAATCCTAATAAGGCAGATAGAAGAAATAAAACAAGAAAATAAAGAGTTAAAAGATGAATTAAAGAATGAATTGGAAAAATATAAGGAAGAGTTTAAAGAAAAATTGAATGAAACTAAAGATATTACCTCAGATAATCTAAAATTTTATGAAGGAACTGTTGAGTTTATAAAATGGGTAATGGGAGGAATAGGAGCTGGAGTTGTAGTTTTATTAGGATTTAATAGTTATAGAATACATGTTTCTAAAAAAGAAATTGATGATAGAATAGATAATTTTAGAGACGAAACAATAGAAAAAACTAAAGATATATTAAATAAAAAGGTAGAAGAAGAAAAAGAAAATATTTCAAGAGCAGTTGAAGAAAAAATAAAAAATGTCAATTTAACATTAGATAATAAAATAGAAAATATTTATAATGAGAATAATCAAAGTCTTTTATTTATAGAGATAAATACAATTTTAAATACTAACTCAAATAATCAAGAAAAATTAAAGTCACTATATTCCCTATTAGATAATAATAAATATAAAACTAATCAATATATAATAAAATATAATTTAGCAAATATTTATCAAATAGAAAAAGAATATGAAAAAGCTTTAAAATTATATGATGAAATATTAAATGAAAATCCAAATCTATATATAATTTATGCAAGAATAAGCTATATATATAGAGAGTTGAAAGAATATAATGAAGCTATAGATATTCTAGAAAAAGGATTAAAAATTAATAAAAATGATATTTGGAGTTTAGTAAGCCTAGGAGAATTATATAAAGAAATTAAGAATAATAGCAAAGCTATTAAAATTTTTAAAAAAGTATTAGATATTGATGAAAATAATTTTATGGTGAACTATAATTTAGGTGAAATTTTTAAAGAGTTAAATAAAAATGATGAAGCTATTAAATATTTAAAGAAATCCATAAAACTAGATAAAACTTTTATGCCAAATTATACAACTTTATCTGGGATTTTTCTGAAAGAAAAAAGATATGATGAAGCTATTAAAACTTTAAATAATGGTTTGAAAGTAAATAATGACTATATTTGGATATATAATAATCTAGCAAGGATATATCAAGAATTGAAAGAATACAATAAAGCTATCGAGATTTCTAAAAAAGGAATGGAAAAAGATTCTAACTTTATATGGAATTATATTTGTCTAGGAGAAATATATCAAGAGTTAAAAGAATATGAGAATTCTATTTCAATGTATGAGAAAACTCTTGAAATAGAAAAAAATCAAAGTTGGATTTATAATAGGTTATTGGAGCTATATTCAATAACAAGAAAATATGAGATTGGAATTGAATTATGTAAAAAGTTAATCATTTTAGAAAATATAGGTGAGAATTACTTTAAATTAGGTAGTTTTTATTTTGTAAATTTAGAATATACGAAAGCTATTGAAAGTTTTGAAATTTCATTAGAAAAAGGATTTAATAATATTTTGACTTATCATAGACTGGCAATAATATATAATGAAAATAAAGAATATGACAAAGCTATTAAAATTTTAGAAAAAGGATTAGAAATAGAAAAAAATCAAATACTGTATATAGAACTAGTAAGAAGTTATTTTAAGAAGTTAGATATTACTAAAGGAAAAGAAATTTTAAATAAAATTTTAGAAAAGGAAGAAGAAGATTATATTTTCTATTTAAGATTAAGCTTACTCTACATAGAACTAGAAGAGTATGATAAAGCAGAAAATTATTTAAATAAAGCTAAGGAGAAGAATTCAGAGGATATAGATAGGTATATATTACTTGGAAGTGTTTATTATGGACAGAAAAGATATGATGAAATAATAAAACTAGCAGATGAAGCTATTAAACTTTCTCCGAAAGATGAAAGAATATATGCTGTATTAGGAGAATTTTATCAAAAAAGAGAAGAATATACAAAAGCTATTGAAAATTATAAAATTGCTCTTTTTTTAAAACATGACTTTGAAAAAGTTAAAGTTGAATTGGCTAACTGCTATTTAAAAATAAAAGATTATAATAGTTTAGTTAAAGAGTGTTTTTCTGTTATTGAAATAAATCCAGAAGGAAATGGAGTAGAAAATTTATTTGAAAATATTCTAAGGATAAAAAAATAAAGTTATCAAATAGGTGAAGTAATGACTATATATGAGAAAAATAGATATAAAGCTTATAGCATTTTAAGAAAGTATCTTAGTTTTAAGAATAATGAGGAAAATCTAGAATTAAAAATAGAGAAATTTATTCAAAGAAAAATAAAAAATATATCTGGAAAATTTTTATTAAATAGAGTACTTGAAAAATTAAAATATGAAAAATACAGTAAAAAATTTGATAGAATACCATTTATAAGAATTTATGATTATAAAAATGAAAATATTAATTTATTTCCTTATGGTTATTTAATAAATTTATCTTATATAAATTATTACAATACTTCATGTATTTTACTAGATGTATCAAAAGAAATAGATGAGATTATAGAGTTGAGTACAGCACTTTATTATATAAAAGATATAAAAAGATTTTTTTACCCTATAAATTTATGTATAACCACTTCAAGTCAAACTTTTGCCGAAGATATTAGAAAGGATATTGAAAATACATATTTTGGATTATTCCCACAATCTTCTATAGAATTTACTTCTTTTTTAATAGAAGAAGGACTTAAAGATTATTTTTTAGAAAAAGGACTATCTAAAGAATTAAAATTTATAGAAAGTTTATTAAATATTATAAAAAATAAAAAACAAATTTTAAATATAGTATTTTCAAAGAATGAACTAAAAAATCTAGTTAAAAAATTTGAGGTAAATAATTTTCTTGAAAAACTTAGCTTTACAAAAAAAAAAGTAGAAGAAAGATTTGAATTAAATCATTTGAATTATTTATTTATACAAGAAGAAGAAAAGTTCATTATTCCGATATTACCTATGAATATAATTGCTTTATACAAGCAATCCTATGTTTTACTAACAGAAAAAATAGATAAATTTTCTATAAAATTTGGAGAAAAATTAGAAAAAATTCTTGAAAATTTAATTATTAAGAGAGGAATTGTTCACAAGAAAGGTTATTGGGAAAAAGATAATACTTGGTATGAAAGTGACTTAATACTTGAATTTGATAAAATGATAGTGATAATTGAATTAAAAAAAGGAAATTTACATTATAACACCAAAAAAGGAGAGATTTTTCAAGCTTTATTAGATGTTAAAAAGACCCTTTTAGATTCTCAAATACAAGCTTTAAGATTAAGAAGTTTTTTAGAAAAAAATAAAAGAATCCGTTTTTTTAAGAAAAAAGATAAAAACTCAAAATATCAAGAATTAATTGTTAATGATAGAAGGATAATGACATTATCTCTTTCCTTAGAAGATTATGATTCTTTACATTGTAAAAGTATTTCATCAAATATAATTAAAGAAGGTTTATTCATTAAAAAAGTAAGAATTATCCCTTCATATCCCAAAGAAGAAATACAAATAAATAAATATTTTAATGAATTAAAAAAAATACATCAAATTTTAGAGAGTAGTAGTTATAGTCGTAAGAAAGATATTGATTCTTTATACCATTATTCATTATTTTTAAACTTACAATATTTTTATTATTTATTAAAAGACAAGGAAATAGATTTAGAAGATAAATTAAGCGAACTTTGTTGTATAATAAGAAGTGAAGATATTTTTCAAAATTAAAAATATAGTTGGCCGCAAATTGGCCGTAAAAAATTAAAAACCCTATAAAATATATGAAAAAATAAATTTCTTATAAAATGGAAGTTCCAATTTTAAAGGCTTAGAAAAGCATAAAAACCTATATTTGTAGAGTGGGAATAGAATTTATTCTTTTTAAATAATTTAAATTTTAAGGAGTTATAAAGAGCAAAAAAATAAATGCTCCTAGAATGCTCCTATCAAAAAACCCAGAAAGACCTAATCTCTCTGGGTTTTTTTATAAACACCATTTATATTTTTATGGGAGAGGTAAGATGGAAATAAGATTATTAACAGAAAAAGATATTGATGAAATGACAAAACTTTATGTAAAAAGTTGGAAAGCAACATATAATGGAATTGTACCAAAAAAAATATTAAATACTATAACTATAGAAAAATTTAGTAAAATATGGGGAGAATACATTTTTAAAGAAGAAAATGGCATATTTGGGGCATTTGAAAATAATGAATTTTTAGGATTTGGAGCTTTCACTCCTGATAAACTTATGGAAAATACCTTATACTTAGATTCTTTACATATAAAAAACGAATATAAGGGAAAAGGAATAGGAACAGAATTAATAAATCGTTTAAAAAAATACGCAAAAGAAAAAGGATACAAAGGAGTAAGTGTATCTATAATGAGTGAAAATATAAGAGCCAGAAATCTGTATGTAAAATTAGGAGCTATACACATAAATAATTATATCAATTATGAAATTAAATATGAAAAATTATATTGGGAACTATAAATAACATTTCAGATCTTCTATTTAAAATAAATATTCTAAATATATTTATAACTAATTTTTAATATTTTTTTATTAAATATTTTGACAAACAAAATAAAATATGATAAAACATATATATTAAAACCTAACTATAAAACATTTAGGGAAATTTTATTTTAAGGGGGATTTTTATGAAAAAATTAACACTACTACTAGGAGCATTAGCAATTATTTCAGGAGCAGCTTATGCAAAAGAAGAAACTCCAACTCTTGCAGTAACATATGTAGGACAATCAATAGAAGTGGATAATACTTCTGGAGGAGAAAATATAGGTGAAGAGGTTCATTTTGGAAATGCTATTGGTTTAGAATATAAAGACTGGTCTTTTGATATTTTTGCAAGAAAAACATGGTCTATGGATACTGAAGAAGGAATACATTCTGCAGCAAACAGAATTGATTTAGACATTTGGAAAAACTATGAAAATTTCTCTTTAGGTTTCAGATGGAGACAAGAATCAGATCTTGACGGATATTATTTAAGAACAAAATATGAATACGGAGCATTCTCAGGTTGGATTGATGCAGCATATTATTCTACAAATGGTGATTCTGAAGTAGGAGATAACTATTACTTTGAAGCTCAACCATTCAACTATACAATAGGACCTGTAACTTTAGGATACTATATTGAAGTTGGTGGACTAGCAGTAAATACAGAAAATGACGGATTTAAACATGACTACAGACAACAGTTAAGAGCTTCTCTTCCAATTTACGAAGGAGAAAAATTAGCTCTTGGATTTGAATACAGATGGCAATTTGATACAGATGTAAAATATGACGAAAATAAGGCAGAAGGAAAATGGGCAGAAGCAAACCATAATTCTCATATTTTAGTTTTATCAGCAAACTATGCTGTTACAGAAAATCTATCTCTTGATGGATACTACCAATATGATATGTATAAATTTGATACTAAAGGACAAGGAGAAAATTACATTGAAGACAGAGAAGATAGTGGAAAATATTATGGTGAGTTTTATTTAGGTTGGACATATACATTCTAATGTCTGAATTTTCTATTAAAATATAGAAAATAAAAATGATACAAAAATTCTGCATAAACTATTATTTTTAACTTAAATAATTTCTCTTATATAATTAAGGCAGCTACAAATTTGTAACTGCCTCTTTTTATCTTTCTATTTCATATTTCCAGGTGTTGATTCCACCGAACTCATAAATATTTGTATAACCCATAAGTCCAAGTTTTGCCGAAGCATTTAAGCTTCTGTGTCCACTTCTGCAATAAACTAAAATACAAGTATCAAGATCAACATCTAAAATATATTCATCTCCTATATCTTCATTGGGAATATTTACTGCCCCTTTTATATGCCCCTCTTGAAACTCTTCCTTTGTTCTTACATCCAAAATAATATATTCATTTAATTTTTCCATCATCTCTCTAGCTTTTTTTTGAGAAATTCTTTTATACAACATATCCATTCTATTGCTCCTCTTGTTTATAAAATACTTTTTCAGTATATTATATCAGAATTTTTCAATTTTAGCTATAAAGTAATTTTTATTAAATAATTTTACAAAAATATTAGTTGCTGCTTTCAGTGCCCATTTCAAACTGCTGACTTAAAGTTGTTACAAGACTTGTTTTAGTAATAAGCCCTCTCAATATTCCTCTCTCATCTATAACAGGCAGACTTGAAAGATTTTTTTCTGTAACTTCTTTTAGAATATCTATTATAGATTTGTCAGGAAATGTTACTGCTCTTGGCTGTTCCATTATCTCTTTGACAGCTTTGTAGTGATCTTTTTCTTTTTGTATCATCTTACCAGAGATTATTCCATTTAATTTTCCCTTTCTGTCAATCACAAGAAGGGTATCCACTCTTTCATATCTCATTTTTTTGATACATTTTAAAAGTGTAATATCTTGTGAGCAGGTAATCGGATCTTCTATCATTATATCCTTTACCTTTATGTATTCTGGAGATGACCAAATTCTATTTTTTCCTACGAAATCACTCACAAACTCATTGGCAGGATTCTTAAGAATTGTTTCAGGATCGTCATATTGAATAACTCTTCCTTTTCCCATAATACAGATTTTATCTGCAATTTTTATAGCTTCGTCCATGTCATGAGTTACAAATATTATTGTCTTTTTAAACTGTGTCTGAATATTTATAAGTTCATCTTGAAGCTGTGAACGAGTAATTGGATCAAGAGCTGAAAAAGGCTCATCCATTAAAATAATATCAGGATTTGTTATTAAGGCTCTTGCTATTCCCACTCTCTGCTGTTGTCCTCCTGAAAGTTGTGCAGGATATCTGTCAGCAAATTTTTCATAATCAAGCCCTACCATTTCCATAAGCTCTTTAGTCTTACTCTCAATCTCTTTAGGTTTCATCTTCTGCATCTTAGCAACTATTTCAATATTTTCTTTTATTGTCATATGAGGAAAAAGTCCTGTCTGCTGAATTACATATCCTATATTTCTTCTTAGATTAATTACATTTTTTTTGGATATATCCTCACCATTTATAAGCACTTTTCCAGAAGTAGGCTTTATTAATCTGTTTATCATTTTTACTGTTGTAGTTTTTCCGCATCCACTTGGTCCTACAAAAACAATTATCTGCCCCTCTTCCAATTTTAAATTTATATCATATAAAACTATATTATTTTTAAAAATCTTATTTATCCCTCTAAATTCTATCATCTATGCTCCTCCTTTTTAGTCAATCAGATTCTCTTTCACAAGAAATTCGTGTGCTACCTCTCTCGGATCTCTTTTCAGAACATCAACTTGATAATTAAGTTCACGCATTACTTCATCTGTCATAATATCTTTCAGAGAATCTGTTATTCCTGAAAGTTCAGGATATTTTTTCAATGTTTCCTCTTTAGCAATAGGAACAGCATGATATGGAAGGAAAAATTTTTTATCATCTTTCAAAATTACAAGGTCATAAGTTTTTATCAGCCCATCTGTTGAAAAGGCATCTATAACATCACTTTCTCCCACACTAAGTGCCTGATAACGAGGAGCTCCATCAATAGATATTACATCTTTAAATTTCAGTCCCTTATATCTTCCCTGAAGTCCTGAAAGTCCATCATGCTTATTTGCAAACTCCAAAGTAGGAGATATTATCATACTGCTGCTTACTTTTTGCAGATCGCTGATTGTTTTAAGATTATATTTTTGAGCTGTATCTTTTCTCACTGCAAGTCTGTAAGTATTATTAAAAGCCCATTCTTCCCCAACATTTACACCAAATTTTTCCTGTATCTCTTTCTTAGAAATTTCAAAAACTTCTCTTGATGTAACCTTTGATTCTAGAGGATTGTGTTTCAACATATCAGAATAAAGAGTTCCTGTATATTCCATATAGATATCCACTTCTCCGGCTCTTAAAGCACCAAAGGCAACCTGAGTTCCTCCAAGAGAAAGTCTTCTTTCTACCTTATAATCTGTTTTGCTCTCAATAAGGTCTGCTAAAATATTTCCCATAAGCTCTTGCTCTGTATAGTCCTTACTTGCTACAACTATTGTTTCTGATTTTTTGACGAATTTATCAATTCCAGCATTTATAAAAGTATAAAGAACACAGATAACAACAGCACCCATTACAGTTTTTTGGAAAAGACGACCTTTTTTTCCGCTTCTGTTATTTAAATTTATTCCCTCAGGAACAACGGCCTTTTCGATTATTGAAGCTGTAAAATCTATAAAAAGAGCCAACAGACAAGCTGGAACAGCTCCTGCAAGTATTTGATAATTATTTGCTGTTCTTATTCCAGAAAATACAAGATAACCAAGTCCTCCTGCTCCAATAAAAGCAGCCATTGTCATAAGTCCCACTGCTGTAACAGCAGAAATTCTTACCCCTGCCATAATTACAGGAAGAGCCATAGGTATCTGCACCTTAAAGAGTATCTGAAACTTTGTCATTCCTATTCCCTCTGCAGCCTCTATCACTTGAGGATTTATTCCGCTGATACTTGTAAAAGTATTTTTTATAATCGGCAGCAATGAATAAAGAACAACCATAAATACAGAAGGAACTACACCTATTCCCAAAAATGGAATTAAAAATCCTAAAAGTGCCATACTTGGTACAGCTTGAATAATATTTGCCAGTATCATAACGGGTTTATTTATCTTTGAAAAATGACTGATAAGAATTCCCAAAGGAACACCTATCATTATTGCCAGTGTAACTGAAAGAACAGTTAGATTTATATGCTCTATAAGAAGCATCATCACCTGGGCTCTGTTTTCTATCAAATAAGTTAAAAAATTCATAAAACCTCCTTGTAAAAATTTAGTATATAATTTTTAGTATGCAAAAAAACACCATGAAAAGTCATGGTGTTTTATTAACAAAAAATATAAAAACATGGCTTCTCAATCAACGCTGACGAGGTTAGCTGACGGGCTCGGACTGAATGAGTTATCCTATTTTCATCCAAGAAAAATTCGCCCCGAAAATTTGGGTCCCCCGCTTTATCTATAAATAAATTAAGCGATTTGTACTTTTTTACTTTCTTATTATATCATTAAACAAATAAAATTGCAAATTACTATTTATCTCTTCTGAATTTGACAGGATATTTAAAAAACAAAATCGGGGCAGAAATTTTCCACTCCCGATTTTAATTTATAGAAGATATTAGTTAAAATGTTTTTCAATTAATTTTCCAAAAGTTCCATCTGCTTTTATTTTATCTATTGCAGCATTTATCTCTTTTAGAAGTTCAGCATCTTTTTTCTTAACAGCTATTGCGTAATCTTCTGATTCCCCTTTACCTTCAGCAAGAACAAGTCCGCTGTTTTTAGCTACGTAGTTATTCGCTGTTTCAGAGTCAAGTACAACTGCATCAACTTTTCCATTTTGAAGAGCCATGATTCCTGCATAAGCTGCATTAAATCTTTCAACTTGAACTTCAGGCATTTCACTTACAACAACATCTCCAGTAAATCCAAGCATAACAGCAACTTTTTTACCTTTAAGGTCAGCAAAATCTTTTATTCCTGTATCTCCCTCTTTAAGAATTATAACTTGATTAGCTGAATAATATGGCTGAGAAAAGTTTACAGCCTTTTTTCTCTCTTCTGTTGCAGTCATTCCAGCAACTACCACATCAACTTTATTAGTTTGAAGTGCAGGAAGAAGTCCGTCAAAACTCATATCTTTTACAACAACTTCTCTTCCCATTTCAGCAGCTATAGCATTAATAAAATCAATGTCAAATCCCACTACTTCGCTTCCCTCTAAATATTCAAAAGGAGGAAACTCTGCATTTGTTCCCACATAAAGTTTTTCTTTCTTTTCAGCTCCATTTGCAGAAAAACCAAAAGACAGCATTAAAATTAAAACAGCAAACAGTTTTACAAATTTTTTCATACTACCACTCCTTTTAACATAATTTTATAGATTAACTTTTTTAAAACTTAAAATTTATTAACGATTTAATACTTTATTTAAGAACTCTTTTGTTCTTTCATGCTGAGGATTGTTAAACAGCTCTTCAGGAGTTGTATCCTCTAAAATTGTTCCTCTGTCCATAAAAAATACTCTGTCTGCAACATTCTTAGCAAATCCCATCTCATGAGTAACAATTATCATTGTCATTCCTTCATCAGCCAAATCCTTCATAACATCAAGAACCTCTTTTATCATCTCTGGGTCAAGAGCTGATGTTGGTTCGTCAAACAAAATTACTTTTGGATCCATAGCAAGTGCTCTTGCTATAGCAATTCTTTGTTTTTGTCCCCCTGAAAGTTGGTTTGGGTAAGCAGAAGCTTTCTCTTTCAGTCCCACTTTTTCAAGAAGTATAATGGCTTTTGCCTCTATCTCATCTTTTTTAGCATTTTTTACCTTCATAGGTGCAAGAGTCAGATTTTCTAAAACAGTTTTATGAGGGAAAAGATTAAAGTGTTGGAACACCATTCCCACATCTCTTCTTATAACATTTATATCTGTTTTATCATCCATTAAATTTTTTCCTTCAATATAAATAGCTCCCTTTGTAGGCTCTTCCAAAAGATTAAGACATCTTAAAAAAGTTGATTTTCCACTTCCTGAAGGTCCTATTACTGCTATAACTTCACCTTTTTTTATTGTTGTTGATATATCTTTTAAAACTTCCAGTTGTCCATAACTTTTATATAAATGCTCTACTCTAATCACTTACCTTCATCCCCTTTTCTACGCTTCTCATAAATTTAGTAAATACTCCAGTCATAATAAGATATATAATACCTACTGCAAGAAGAGGCTCAACCCCTCTGTATGTTTGGCTGGTAATAATATTTGCTGAACGAAGAAGATCCACTCCTCCAATAAATCCTACAATTGAAGTTTCTTTTAACAGTGTTATAAATTCACTTACAAGGGCAGGAAGTATTTTTTTAACAGCTTGAGGAATTATTACCTCTTTCATAGCTGTTCCATAAGGCATTCCCAAAGCTCTTGCAGCTTCCATCTGTCCTTTATCAAGCCCTTCTATTCCAGCTCTTATTATTTCAGAAACATAAGCTCCAGAGTTGATACCAAATGAAAGACTTGCAATTAAAAATACAGGCATATCTCTGAAACCTGCAAAAATAACATTGGCAAGAATCATAAGCTGAACAACAGCAGGTGTTCCTCTTATTATATCAGTGTACCAGATTGCAATCCATTCTAAAGGGTTGAAATCTTTAAAATTTTTACTGTGTTTTAATGGATAAAATCTTGATATTCTCATAAGAGCAAACATTATTCCAAGAATAATACCTATAATTGCAGCAAACAAAGTTACTCCCACAGAGAAAATAAGTCCCTGAATTATATAGTTATATCTTGCTCCTTCGATAAAAATCTCTTTTAATGTGTTGAAATACTCAAACATCTTTTCCTCCTTAGTTGTATATAAATATTTAAATTTTTAACCTGATAATTTTTAAAAATAAAAAAGACTCAATCTTTGTCAGACTGAATCCTCTAAAATAACTGTGAAAATAAAAACCAATAGATATAACTATTGGCTTATACAATCAAATCTATGCTCATGGGAAAAAATCTTCCCAATCTTTACAAATGAAGTCAAAGTTATTATTCAGCCATACCAAAAGAATGGATAATTATTCTGTTTATATGAAATTACCTATTCCTTTCTCTCCTCATGATTAATAACATTTTTTCCTCCGATTAAACTTTTTTATATTTAGGTTAATGTTAGCAGATAAAACTATATCTGTCAACTAATTTCTTAAAATTATTTTAATTTATTTTTATCTGTTTCCATTAAGAGAAAATAATGGTAGAATAATATCAGAAAATAAAAACACGGAGGAATAATTTATGAAACTTGTGGTATCTGATTTAGACGGAACTCTTCTTAACCAAAACAGCCGGATATCTGAAGAAACTAAAAGTGCTGTACAAAAGCTTTCACAAAAGGGAGTGGATTTTGCCATTGCTACAGGAAGAGGTATAGGGTCTATAAGAGAGTTCAAAAATTTTCTAGGACTGGATATCTATGCAATCTGCAATAATGGTGCAAACATTTATGATAAAAATGAAAATCTTATTTTTGAAAGGGTTATGGATGAAAATCTTGTAAAAGATATTATTATGTTTTTCAGAGAAAATAATATATCATATAATGGTTTCAGAAACGGAGATATTTTTACTGATGAAGGAACAAAAGAATCCATTGTTACTCTTGAAAAGGGTTATAACCTTGTTCAGCTTAAAAATGCTGTAAAATTTCCTGAAATGACAAAGATGATTGTTAAGAATGATCCTAATTTTATAAAAGATCTGTGTGAAAAAATGAGAAAAAGATTTCCAGATACAGTAGATATCACTATCTCACAACCTAGATGTCTTGATATTGTTCACAAAGACTGCAGTAAGGGAAAGGGGATTAAACTTATTTCTCAAAAGCTAGATATACCTCTTGAATCTATTATGGCATTTGGAGATGGAGAAAATGATTTTGATATGCTTCAAGCTGTAGGACACCCTGTAGTTATGGAAAATGGACTGGATATATTAAAAGAAAAAATAAAAAATCAAGCTCCTAAAAACACTGAAAACGGTGTAGCTCTTTATCTTGAAAAATATTTCAGTTTATAAATTTTATAAATTAAACAGATTTGTATTTTTGAAAATACATTGCAGTTTCTTAAAAAATAATTTATAATCTGATTGAGGCATTTAATTAAGTAACGGAGGTTTTGTCTTATGGGGATATTGGACGGGATTTTTAAAGACAAAGATAATCACGCTAATAAACAAATTGAAGCGTTAAATTTGATAATAAAAGAAAAAGAGCTTGAAATACAAAGACTTAAAATCGAAACAGATACTATGAGAGAAACATATATGTCGCCAAAACAGCTGGAGCTTTTAGAAAAAAATCTAAAATCTCTGAGAGAAGAAAACAACAGATTAAAAAAAGAAAGAGATGAGCTGAAAGAAAAAATTCAATCTCTTGAAGAAAATTCTGAGAAAAAAGAGGAAGGAAAATCTTTCTCTCTAGATAAATTTTCATATAAGCTTTCTGTTGAAGATTTTTTCTCAGCTGCAAAATTTAATCTTATAAGAGATTTTTTAACAGAACAGGGAGTTGTTTTCATACAGGATATGGAATCTGTTATCTCTTCTCCTGACTTTGCCAAAGTAAAAAATTTTGCCGCAGCAATGAAAAAATATTCTGCCTTCCATGAAGACAGAGAAATTTCATGGGACAATAGGGTTCAGCTATGCAAAGGGGACAAGGTACAGAAAATATTTAAAAAAAGCAGAAAGTTTGTAAATTATCTTTCTGACAGAAATATAGAATTTATGGACGACATGAATGATTTTAATTTTGATGAACTGGCTGTAAAAGGTGGTTTCACAAGAGCAATGGTTGCAGAATTAAAAGATATAACAGATGAATATTTTAAAACATACAAAACAATATAGGTGATTAAAAATGAAAAACATTTTGGTAGGTGTATGTGGGGGAATAGCTGCATACAAAACTGCAAATATAATTTCAAAACTTAAGAAAAAAGGGCATAATGTAAAAGTTATTATGACTGAAAATGCCACAAAAATCATAACTCCCCTTACTCTTGAAACTCTTTCAAGAAATAAAGTTGTTACAGATATGTGGGACACAAACAGAGGATATGAAGTGGAACATATATCTTTTGCTGAATGGGCTGATGTTATGCTTATAGCTCCTGCCACATACAATATTGTGGGAAAGATAGCAAATGGAATTGCAGATGATATGTTAAGCACTGTTATCTCTGCTTGTACAAAGCCAAAGTTCTTTGCTCTTGCAATGAATGTAAATATGTATGAAAATCCAATCTTAAATGAAAATATTGAAAAATTAAAAAAACACGGCTACTATTTTATTGAAGCTGATGAAGGATTTTTAGCTTGTAATGCAAATGCCAAAGGGCGTCTTAAAAATGAAGATGAGATTGTTCAGATTCTTGAAGATTTCTTTGCTGAAACTGAAAAATCAGAAAAAAAACTTGCAGGAAAAAAAGTTTTAATAACAGCAGGAAGAACAGAAGAGCCTCTTGATCCTGTAAGATACTTAAGCAATAATTCAAGCGGACAAATGGGATACTCTTTAGCTGAACAAGCTGCAAAAATGGGTGGAGAGGTTATTCTTGTATCAGGACCTACAAATCTTGCTGTTCCTCAGGGCATAAAAGAGTTTGTACAGGTAAGAACAGCAGAAGAAATGAATGAAGCAGTTCTTACAAGATTTGAAGATATGGATATTGCCATAGCTTGTGCTGCTGTTGCAGACTACAGACCAAAAATATATTCAAAAGAAAAAATTAAGAAAAAAGATGGAGATCTTGTAATAGAGCTTGAAAGAAATCCTGATATACTTTTCAATATGGGAAAAAGAAAATCACATCAAATTCTTATAGGATTTGCTGCTGAAACTGAAAATATTATTGAAAATGCAAAAGGAAAACTTAAAAAGAAAAATCTTGATATGATTGTTGCAAATGATGCCCATGTTATGAGAAGCAAAAATAATGCTGTTACTCTTATCAAAAAAGATAACTCAACTACTGTAATTGCCGAAAAACCTAAAAAAGAACTTGCTGCTGATATATTAAACGCAGTTGCAGAGATAATTTAAAACTTTGAGAGGGCATCTGCCCTCTTTATTTTTTCAAAATTTTCATAAATTTTTTGAAAATTTTTTAACTGTTTTTAAAATATATATGATGATATAATTAACTTAGGAGGACATAACTATGATATTAGGTTCTATTGAAGCAGGAGGAACAAAATTTGTCTGTGCTGTAGGAGATGAAAATGGAAAAATAATTGAAAGAGCAGAATTTCCTACAACTTCACCTGAAGAAACAATGAATATGGTAGTGGATTTTTTCAAAGGAAAAAATATTGAAGCAATGGGAATAGGATGTTTTGGACCTATATCTCTTAACAAAAAAAATGCTGATTATGGTTGCATTACAACTACACCAAAACTTCTTTGGCAAAACTACAACATTGTTAAAAAAATAAAAGATAACTTTGATATACCTGTAGGATTTGATACTGATGTAAATGCTGCTGCTTTGGGAGAATTTACATGGGGAAAGGCAAAAGGATTAAACTCATGTCTTTATATGACTGTTGGAACAGGAATAGGAGCTGGGCTTATTGTTGAAGGAAATCTTGTACATGGACTTCTTCACCCTGAAATGGGGCATATGATGATTTGCCATGAAGAGAGAGATCTTTTTGAAGGGTGCTGTCCTTTCCATAAAAACTGTCTTGAGGGAATGGCTTCTGGACCTGCCCTTGAAAAAAGATGGGGACAAAAACCTAGTGAACTTCCAGAAGATCATACTGCATGGGATATTGAAGCACACTATCTTGCTGTTGGACTTATGGATGCCATTCTTATGATATCTCCTGAAAAAATAATCTTAGGCGGGGGAGTTATGAAACAGAAACATCTGTTTCCTATCTTAAGAAAAAAAGTTAAAGACAGATTAAATGGATATCTTAACTGTCCTGAAATACTTGAAAATATTGATGAGTATATTGTTTATCCAGA
Source organism: Fusobacterium sp. (assembly GCA_019416865.1). Classification (GTDB taxonomy): domain Bacteria; phylum Fusobacteriota; class Fusobacteriia; order Fusobacteriales; family Fusobacteriaceae; genus Fusobacterium_B. Next base: position 9,870 of record DXWL01000008.1, on the reverse strand, counting down.
ACTTGGGGATAATGCAGGAATCTGTGGAGGATTTGCTCTGGCTTTAAAAGAATTAGGTAAAAATTAAAAAATTTTGGAGGTAAGATTTAATGTATCCTATTAAATTTAAAAAATGTTTTGTAGATAAAGTTTGGGGAGGAAGAGCTTTTGAAGATGTTCTTGGAATGAAGCTTCCTGAAGGAAAACAAATCGGAGAATCTTGGGAGGTAAGCTCTCACAAAAATGGAATGTCTATAGTTGAAAATGGAGAGTTTGCTGGAATATCTCTTGAAGAGCTTGTAGCTAAATTTGGAGCTTCTCTTCTTGGGCAGGAGATAATAGAAAGATTTTCAGGAAAATTTCCTCTTCTTATAAAATATCTTGATGTAAATGACAGACTTTCTGTTCAAGTACACCCAAGTGATGAGTATGCTCTTAAAGTAGAAGGAGAATTTGGAAAAAGTGAATGCTGGTATATAATTGATGCCAGTGAAGATGCAAAACTTATTTTAGGACTTAAAGGGGAGATGACAAGAGAAACTTTCCTTGAAAAAAGTAAAAATAAAGATTTTAAAGATATGTTCAACGAAGTTCCTGTTAAAAAAGGAGATTTTATAAATATCACTCCTGGAATGGTTCATGCAAGTCTTGAAGGAAGTGTTCTTCTTTGTGAAACTCAACAGAACTCTGACACAACATACAGAATATATGATTTTGACAGACTTGTTGATGGAAAACCAAGAGAACTTCACTTAGAAAAAGCTGCTGATGTTATAAACTTCGGTGAAATCCCTGTGGTTACAAAAGATGCTGAAAGACAAAATATCAGACTTAGAAATGGAGTTAAACAAGAGCTTGTAAGATGTGAATATTTCAATGTAGACAAGATTCTTGTTAATGGAATTTTCCACGATGAAATAAATGAAAACTTTAAAGTTTATTCTATCCTTGAAGGAGATGGATTTATTATCCATGAAGGTATAAAATATCCTGCTCAAAAAGGGGATACATACTTTATCCCTGCAAATCTTGACACAGAAATTGACGGAGATATGGAAATTTTAAAATCATTTTTATAATATAAATGGGACTGCCTGAGCAGTCCCTTATTTTTTAAATTAGGTATGGTTTTACAAGATTTTCAAACTCTTCAGATTTTTCATCAAGATATTGTCTGAAAGGCATATTGTTTTTATTAAGCTCAAGAGCAAGTTCATTTATAAATTTAGGAATTTCTCTCATTATAATAGTTCCTACTTTTCTTCCAAGCTCTGTTTTTTCTCTGCTGAATGTTCCTCCAACATAAAGATCAAATACATCTTCAAGAGCATCTCCAACTTTTCTCTTTCCTCCTGCAAATCCGATTTCATTTATTTGATGTCTGCTGCAAGAGTTTTGGCATCCTGAAATATGAATTGATGGAAGATATACATCAGGAGTTTCATTTTCTTTAAGAGTTTTTAAAATATCTGTAAGAAGAGCCTGACTTTGTTCAATTCCCATTTGGCAAGTAGGTACACCTATACAGCTTACACTTTGCTGAACTTTTGAGTTCATTCTTATATCGCTTGTGATAGTAAGAAGTTTTACAGCTTGTTCCTCTGTAAGATTTCTTACATACATACTCTCTGTCATGCTTATTCTTACTTCGCTGATATTTTCTTCTTCAGCAAATTTTACAATCTCATCAAAAGATTTTTTAGGAAGCTGTCCGTTCATTGGATGGATAACAACTGTATACATATTATCCTGTCTTTGATGAAGAAGGCTTGGAGCTTCTGGCAGTCTGTGAGAATATTTTTCAAGAGTTTCTGATAAAACTACAGGAATATCCACATCAAGTCCGCCCTTAGCTTTTACCTCTGCAAGATGTTTTTCATAGCATTCCATGAAAGCTTCTGTTCCCATTCTTCTGGAATATATCTTGTTCTTGCTTTTGCCTTATTTTTATAATCTCCCTCAGCAATAAAAAGCTGTGTTATAGCTTCTACATGATACAGAATATCTTTTGGCTCTATTAATTTATCATAATGAAGTGATACTCCAGGATTTCCTCCAAGTCCTCCTGCAAGATATACTCTGAAATATGGTTTTCCGTTTTCAACAGCTGCCATAAATCCTAAATCGTTAAGTGTTGCATTTGCATCATCTTTATCACTTGAAGAAAAAGCTATTTTTAATTTTCTTGGTAATTTGTATGATGTTATTTGGCTCATCAAATATTCTCCTGTTTTCAGAGCAAAATCTGTTACATCAAAATATTCATTTTTTTCTACTCCTGACATTATAGAAAGAGATACATTTCTTGGGAAGTTTCCTCCTCCTCCACGAGTGTATAAACCATTGTCAATAGCTGTTTCCATAATATCACACACATCATCTATTCTTAAATCATGAAGCTGTACTGCCTGTCTTGTAGTCAAGTGAAGTTGTTTTACTCTGTATTCATCCATAAATTCTGCAATAAGTTTCATATGCTTTAAAGGAATAATACCTGAAGAAGTACGAAGTCTTATCATAAACTTTTCTCCTCCACGCTGAGCATATACTCCCATTCCTCCAGAAGCTCCTTTAAAATCCCCCACTGAAACTTCTTTATCTAAAAATCTGTGCCCTAATCTACGAAAATCACTTATCTCGCTTTTCAGCATTTCATTGTAGCTGTTCATAATTTATCCTCCTAAAAATACCGACATCTATAAAATAATTATATAATAAACATTCAATTTTTTCTAGAAAAAACAGCTTTTAAAATATTATTTTTCTTTATAAATCAATAAAAAAAATTAATTTTTAAGAAAAACTTAAATTATTTTTATAAAATTATTTGACAATCAAAATAAAATATAATATAATTATCTCAGAAAAGAGAAAACTATAAAATAAAAATATATAGAATTGCTGATTTCCAGCAAACCGAAAGGAGAATTTATGAAAACAGGAATTTTTTACGGAAGTACTACAGGGGTAACAGAAAGTATAGCTGAAAAAGCAGGACAATTATTAGAAGCAGATGTAATGCCTGTTTCTGAAATTGATAAAGTAGAAGACTATGATTTTGTAATTTTTGCTACATCTACATGGGGAATGGGAGATCTGCAGGATGATTGGTTTGGAGCTATCGATATCCTTGTTGGAAAAAATCTTACTGGAAAAAAAGTAGCCTTCATAGGTGTTGGAGATCAAGCTTCTTTTGGAGATACTTTTGTTGACGGAATAGGAACAATTTATGAAACAATAAAGGATAAGGGAATCACTCTTGTGGGAAAAACTTCCACTGAAGGATACTCTTTCTCAAATTCAAAAGCTGTTGTAGATGATGATTTTATAGGTCTTGTAATAGATGAAAACAACCAAAGCGAACTTACTGAAGAAAGATTAAACAGTTGGGCAGCAAAGGTAAAATAATATGAGCAGCGAAAAGAGAAATGAATTAAGTGTATTTTTCCATATGTTATATGAGCTTAATAAAGGTTTAAGAAATCTTGCTCTTCTGACAACACCAGTAGAAAACAGAGAGCTTATAGAGGAAAGACTTGAAAAATGTGGTTATGAATCTATTACAGAGGAACTTAAATCAGGATATATCAATATATTCTTTGGAAACAGTGAGCCTATAAAAGTTTTAAAAAAATTTAAAAAACAATCTCTAAAAGAATACACTGCTGAAGAGGACTTTATTCTAGGAATACTTTTAGGATATAACACTCAGCAGCAATGTAAAAGATACCTGACTAGAAAAGCAGGTTAGAAAAAACACAGCCTACATCGACATCTAAATATATATAAACAATAAAGCAGATTCCTTTTCAATATGGAGTCTGTTTTATTTTTATATTTTTGCTTTGAAATAATGTAAAAAATGTGTTATACTATGAAGCAACCCTAAATAATAAAAGGAGGAAAATGGAATTGAGTATAGGAGTATTTTACTATAATCTACTTACAAAAAGCAGTAAAAAAGGAGGACTGACCACTTGGAAAAGAAAAATAAGATTTATTTTCAGAACAATTTGCTGTATCCCTTATTCTATAAATCTTATTAACTTTGTGTACAAGCACAAATATCTTTCAGAAAAAGTTCTTACTTATACATCACTTATAAATAAAATCTACAGACCATATCTGTGTAATATGTTTCATATATCTAAAAGACTTTCATCAGTAAAGGAAAATTATCAATTTATTGACAACTATTTTCCAAAAAATATTATTCCTGAACTTTATAAAAAAGGAACAATAAAACTTGCTGAACTAACAGGAACAGATGGAAAAATATTTAATATTTTTATCTCTTTATATCCCAATTTTGACAAAGAAGGAGATATGGATATAAAAATGGTAACAGAGGATAATATCTCTATTGCAACCATAACTTTCAGTTTTATAAAAGAAAATGGGCAGGATACTCTTTTTATCGGAGGGATTCAAGGACCTGTAAAAGCAGTAGACAAAGACTGCATTAAAAGAGCTACCAAAAGTATGGGGGGAATCTTCCCAAAAAGAGTGATTATGGAAGCTCTTTATAATGTGTGTGAAAATCTAAAACCTCATATGGAAAAAATCTGTGTGGGAAATGAAAGACATATCTATATCACTAAAAGATATCTAAAGAAAAAACATATTTTAGCAGATTACGATGGTTTTTTAGAAACCTTAAATGGAGAAAAAATGGATTCAGGGCTATGGAAACTTCCTGAAAAACTTTTCAGAAAAGATATAGAAGATGTTCCAAGTAAAAAAAGATCTGAATACAGAAAAAGATATGCTATTCTTGACAGCTTAAAAGAACAGATCTCTGTTATATTTTCTCAGAATATGGTATCATAGTATAAAACATATACAGGAGGAAAAATGGATAATTTTTTAAAAATAAAAGAAAGAATAATGGAGAGCAGAAATATCTTAATTACCTCTCATGTTAATCCTGATGGAGATGCTATTGGTTCTGGACTAGCTCTTATGAAAGGTATTGAAAAACTAAATAAAAATTGTAATGTAAGATTTGTTCTTCAGGATAAAACTCCTGACAGAATAAAATTTTTAAAATTAGAAAAAAGAGCTGAGATCTATAACCCACAAGAAAAATATATTTTTGACTTAGCTGTGTGTGTAGACAGTGCTACCCTTGAAAGAACTGGAACTGTAAAAGAACTTATTGAAAATTGTGAAAAAATAAATATAGATCATCATATAAGCAACCCTTGTTATGGACAGTTAAATTATGTAGAGGATATCTCTTCTACAAGTGAGGTAGTTTATAAATTTTTAAAATTTACAGAAACTGAAATTGATATTGATATGGCAGAGGCTCTTTATACAGGGCTTGTAAATGACACAGGAAATTTTAAACACAGCAATGCAACTGAAAAAACTTTCCAAATGGCAGGAGATTTAGTGAGCATTGGTGTAGATAACTCTAAAATTGTAAGAGAATTTTTAAATACAAAAAGTATGGCTGCTATAAAACTTCTAGGACAGGCTATGTATGAGATGAAGTTTGACGAGGAGAAAAAACTTGTATATTTCTTCCTTTCATATGAAGATATGCAGAAAGTTAACGGAAGAAAAGAGGATACAGAGGAGATTGTAGAAACTCTTGTGTCTTATGAAAAAGCTGAGGTTTCTCTATTTTTAAGAGAGGATAAACCTGGTGTAATAAAAGGAAGTATGAGAAGTAAATATGATGTAAATGTCAATGAGATTGCTTCTATCTTTGGTGGCGGTGGGCATATTAAAGCTTCAGGATTCACTTCCACTCTTCCACATGAAGAGATTATAAAAAAAGTATTGGAAAAATTATAAAATTAAGCTGTTGCAAATTTATAAATGCAACAGCTTAATTTTATTTTAAAGTATATTAACCTCTTTTATATCTTCTGCATCATTTTCATCCATAGGAAGAGAAGTATATTTTACTTTAGAGAAATCTATCTTTCTTAAATCTATTTTTCTCACTCTGCTGTTAAACATAGTTTTATAATAAAAAATCTTATTGTTAAGATCACTTACTGCAGTCCATTGAGATGCACTTGGAAGATTTGCAGGAATCTTATCTCTATGCTCAGCAGGATATTCAATCCCTATAGGAATATCAAAATTATTTAAAATATGAAAAGCTTGATTTACTCCATCTATAGTGCTTTTAGGAATATTTGAAGAATTTATAAAATAAAATGCTCTTACAAATCTTGATGGAGGAGTAATATCTCCTGGAAGTCCTAAAGCTCCTGTTCCGCTTCCAAAAGAAAATATTTTTTGTCCCTCTGCTTCGTAAGAAGCTGCATTTCCTGGATAAAGATTTACATAGTTATTAAGATTTTTTATCTGCCAGTCATAATCAGGAGCATTGGTTATAACCCCAATCTTGTTTTCATAAATTTTTACCTCTCCATTATTTATAATTTCCAAAACTATATTATTTCCTTTGGAATCAGATATTCTCCAATGAGCAGTTGGAAGAGGTGCTCCCTTATCATCATAAGCTATATTTACAACCTTTATTTTTTTAAGTCCCTCTTTCACTTCATCAACAGTAGCAAAATTTGAAAGCATCCAACCTACAAGCTCCATATCTGCTACCGAGATATTTTTTTCTTCTGGTGTAAATTTTGCAAGACTTCCGTAGTGTGGGAAATAAAAAAGTCCTGCATTAAGTCCAGCCTCGTTTATTCCCTCTCCAATAAATTGGTCATACACAACAGAAGCTCCTACAAATCCATATTTAGCTTTCCATTTGTATCCGTCCTGTTTCCCCGTGGGAGTAAGAGATGTAAAATTTCTATTTCTTGGAGATATAATTACTCTGCTGTTAAGATTATATTCACCAAACTCTATTGTTCTTGCTTGAATGTTGTTATTATCTTTTGTTTTAAGAGATATTCCTGTACAAGCAGAAGCTGTAATTGAAACAGCTGCCATTATACAGCTGCATAAGATTAAAAGTTTTTTCATTTGTCCTCCTAATAGTGTAGATATATATGATTTTTTGACTGTATAAAAACTCTTATTGTTGAAATTTTCTGAAATTTTTATTTCTGCACAAGAATAATTAAAGGTTGTCAAAATAAAAAAATCGTATTATAATTTATAAAATGCAGTTTATAAACATTAAAAAAGGAGCTGTTTTATACAATGGAAAAGGAAAAACTGAATGAACTTATAAATCTTGTAAAAAGAAGTATTACCCTTTCAGACTTAGGATGTTTGTATGCACATAACGGATATGACAACGAAAGATATCACGAACTGAAAGATATAAATATACAGATATTAAATATTATTTCAAAAAATTCTATGGAGGATCTGTGCAGTTTTTATCTTCCTGCTAAAGAATATCCTACTCCAAAAGTTGATATAAGAGGGATTCTTCTTAATGAACAGGGACAAATTTTAATGGTTGAAGAAAAACTTGATCCAGGAAAATGGTCTATTCCAGGAGGATGGGCTGACATTGGATTCACTCCTTCTGAAGTTATAAAAAAAGAGATGAAAGAGGAAACAGGACTTGATGTTGAAGTTGTAAGAGTTCTTGCTGTTTATGATAAAAAATGTCATCCTCACCCTCAAGAAGCTTTTTATACATATAAAATTGTATTCTTATGTAAAAAGATTTCAGGAGAGTTAAAAAATACTTTTGATATTGATGATGTAAGATTTTTTGATATAGATAATCTTCCACCTCTTTCAGAAGCAAGAATTTTAGAAACTCAAATAAAGCAACTGTATTATCTTGTAAAAGATGATATAAAAGATGTATACTTTGATTAAAAAATATAGAAGGAGCTGCTGCACTTTTAAAAGTGTAACAACTCCTTTATTTTTTATTCCCATAAATCCGTTCTGCAATATTAAAAAATTATTGAAAATATTATAATAGGAAGTATTGCATACAAAAATACTGCTGAAATTGAACTTCCTAATAAAATAAGAATTCCCATTATAATTCCTCCAATAATCATAATTCCAATTATTGAATATTTTGTACCAAGCATTGAAAATTTTAATATTTTAGGAAAAGTTATATAAAAGAAAACTTCTTTTGGCTTTAATGCACTTTTAGTTCCTAAATTATAGGCAGCTGTTCTTATTTTAAGAAGTCTTTCTTCTTTCTTCCTTTCTTTTTCCTTTTCTTCATATCTGCTATGAATTTTTTGAAATATTTTTTTCAAGAATTCTATCATAAAAAATCCTCTTCCGTTTTTCAAAGCCATTTTAGAAAGATAACATCTCTCTACTATATTCTTATATCCTGACTTTATTATTTAAGAATTTAATTAAAGATATTTTTTAACGACATCTTTTAAAAGCTCTGGAGAAGTAAGCTGAACTGCATTTATTCCACATCTCTCTGCACCTTCAATATTTACCTTTACATCATCTATAAAAAAACATTCTTCAGGTTTTAAAGAATATGTATTTAAAAGAAGCTCATATATCTCTTTTTCAGGTTTTAAAAGTTTATGAAATCCTGATACAATTTTTCCATCAAAAGTTTTGAAAAACTCCCAATTGTTATAGATATTTTCAAAAGCAGGATAATGAAAATTTGAAAGAATATAAAGGTTGTATTTTCCCTTTAAAGATTTCATAATTTCAACATTTTCCTCAATAGGAGAAAGGCAATCAATAATTTTTCTGTCAAAAAGTTTTTTTATTGCATCTTTACATTGAGGAAGCTGTGAGGAAAAATATTCTACTGCATCTTCATATTCAAGAGTTCCTCTGTCCAAATCCTGCCACTGTTTTCCTCCAAACACTAAATTATAGAAATCTTTTCTATATTTTTCTTCTACATTTTCCTCTGTAAATTTTTCAGGGTGAAAAGATATAAGTACATTTCCAAGATCAAAAATTACATTTTTTATCATTATCAAAACCTCCATTTTAAAAACCTTTTGATTTATTATACTCCATTTTTCAGTAAAATTGAAACCAAAATAATAATAGATAAAATAAAGACTTCAAAAATATTAATAAAAATATTAAAATATATAAAAAACAACAGAGGGAGAAACTTAAATGATAAAATTAATAGTATCAGATATGGACGGAACACTTCTTGATGATAATAAAAAACTTCACGATGACTTTTGGGAAGTTTTTGATGAACTAAAAAGAAGAGGGATATATTTTGTTCCAGCAAGTGGAAGACAATATTTTAATATTTATGAATATTTTAAAAGAATAAAAGAGGGACTTGTAATCTTAGCTGAAAATGGTTCATTTATTGTGGAAGATGGAAAAGAAATATATTCTAAATGCCTTGACAGAGAAAGAGTTGTAGAAATTGTAGAATCTATAAGAAAAATTCCAAGTGCAAATCCTGTTTTTTGTGGAAAGAAAAAAGGATATATTGAAAACTCTTTTCCTGAACTTATAAAAGAGGTAGAAAAATATTATGAGAGATATGAAATTGTAGACGATATTACAAAAGTAGATGATGAAGCTCTTAAAATAACAATCTGTGATCTTACAGGGGCAGAAGAAAATTCATATCCTTATGTAAAAAAATATAATAAAGATTTTAAAGTGGCTGTTTCTGGTTTTGTATGGATAGACATTACCAATAAAGATGCTGATAAGGGAGAAGGGCTTAAGGTTCTTCAGGAAAAACTTGGAATTTCAAAAGACGAAACAATGGTTTTTGGAGATTATCTAAATGACTACGAACTTATGCAGCAGGGAAAATACAGCTTTGCTATGGAAAATGCTCATCCTGAACTTAAAAAAATTGCAAAATATTGTGGAGGAGATAATAACAACGGAGGAGTTATAAATACTATAAAAAAATATGTTCTTCAAGGAGAAGAATTATAAAAAAATTGGGGCTGTTGTATTTATAAAATTGTAAAAATAAAATTCTCGATATTAAAAATTGTTTCGTAATTT
>DXWL01000007.1 GCA_019416865.1 Fusobacterium sp. | reverse complement strand
GTATAAAATAGCTCTAAATATTTCTTATACTTCATAATTATATATAATTTAAATATAATTAAAATTTAAATTTATATAAAATAGTTTTGTTTTTTATGGATAATATAAGTACTTAGCATTCAATAATTATATATTTTTCATATAATTATTGAATATTCAAAAATATTGCATTTAGTACTAAATAAGAGTATAATTTATCATAAAACTACAGTACTGATGCTAAGAAACAAAAAATACTAGGGAGATGGTTTTATGGAAGAAAAGTTACAGTTTAAAGGAAATGATTTTTTTGCTTTAGTTCCGTTTGTTATTTTTATATCTATTACTATTTTTCTATCGTTTTTTAATGCTGCTGATCTGAATATGATGATTGGTGCAGGAGTTATAGGTTTAATGGTGGGAATGCTTTTTGTAAAAGATATAGGTTCATACTGGAAGGTCGTTCTAGAGGGATTAGGTTCTGAAATTGGAATGACTGCTGTAATGTTGTGGTTAATAGTAGGAATATATGGAAATATATTAAAAAGTGGACATATAGTAGAAGGATTAGTTTGGTTGAGTTGTCAATTAAATGTTAATGGAAGTGCTTTTACAGTTGCCGCTTTTATTTTCTCTGCTATTTTTGCAATGGCTACTGGATCTGGTTTTGGTACTATATCAACAATGAGTTTTATTCTTTTCCCAGCAGGAATATTATTAGGTTCTAATCCTCCTGTATTAGCAGGAGCTATTCTATCAGGGGCAGCTTTTGGAGATAACTTAGCTCCAGTATCAGATACTACAATTATAGCTGCGACAAGCCAAGAATATAATTTTAAAGAAGGAACAGCAGATATAGGTGGAACAGTAAGAACTCGTACTCCAATGGTTTTAGTTGCTTTTGTTATAGCTGTTGTATTATTCTTTATATTTGGTGGTTCTAATTCAGCAACAGACGCTGCACAAGCTACACATTTGTTACAACAATATCAAAATCCAACAGGACTACTGTTATTATTACCTACTTTTATAGTTATTCTTTTGTCTGTAAAAGGAATAAATATATTTGCATCTTTATCAATAGGAATTGTCATCGCAACAGTATTAGGTGTTATAAGTGGATTATTTAGTCTTAATACTTTAGTAGCAATACAAGATGGAGCTGTAGTAGGAGCTATTCCTTCTGGAGTTGCAGGAATGACAACAGTTTCAATATTGTTAATAATGGTTGTTGCTATGGGAAATATATTAATTAAAAGTGGATGTATGTCTAGAACAGTGACATGGTTAAATGAAAAAGTAATAAAAACACCTCGTGGAGCAAAATTATCTATATTTGTGTTATCTACTATTTTTGGAATATTGATAGCAGCAATTAATACTATAGCAAATATTTGTGTGGCTCCTTTTGTAAATGCGATAGGAAGTAAGAACGGATTGCATCCTTATAGAAGAGCAAATATATTAGCTACTACTATTTGTTCTTTCCCATTCTTCTTACCATTTGGCGGATGTGTACTATTACTTTTAGGTGGCTTATCATCAATGCAAGAAGCATATCCATTTTTACCAGAATTAAAGCCAACAGATATGTTATTTACAGCTTTTTATTCATGGGCTATTTGGTTTGTATCTATGTTTGCATGTATAACAGGTTGGGGAAGAAAATTTGAAACAAAAGAAGATGTAGAAAAAAATAATAAATTAATATAAATGTATTGAATAATTTCAGTTAAAAGGAGTTGAGTTTTATGCATGAATTAACAGAATTGATTAAGATGGATATGAAACCTGCTTTGGGAGTAACTGAACCAGGAGCGATTGCATTTGCTGCGTCTAAAGCTCGTAGTTACACTAAAGGAGAAATAAAAGAAGTTTTGGTAGAAATGAATTCTGGAATGTATAAAAATGCTTTTACATGTGGTATCCCAAATTCAGATAAAGTAGGAAATATTTATTCTGCTGCTTTAGGTGTAGTTGCAGGAAGACCAGAAAAAGGATTAGAGTCATTAGCAGATGTAACACCTGAAGACAATGTTGTTGCAGAAAAGCTGGTAGAGGAAGGAAAAATAAAAGTAAAGCTTAGCGGAATAACATCTGAAATATTTATAGAAGCTACAGTTAAGACAGATACAGATGTATGTATTGTTACTATTAAAAAAACACATACTAATATAGTTAAAATTGTTTTAAATGATGAAATTATATTTGAAACAGAAAAAAAAGAAGAAGTATCACAAGAAAAGGAACAAGAAGAATTTTTAATACATAAATATACTTTAAAAGAAATAGTTGACTATGTAAAAACAGTGGATATTAAAGAATTAGAATTTGTAAAAGAAGCATACAAAGTAAATATGGAGTTATTTGAAGAGGGATTTAATAGCTCCAGAACAACATTTGTTCATAAATTATTTGAAATGAATGATAAGAAAATAATATCAGATGACGTTTTAAAAACAGCACAACTTTTATGTAATGGAGCTATTGAAGCGAGAGTTATAGGGTTAGATAAACCTGCAATGAGTATTACAGGCTCAGGAGCTCATGGTATTATAGCAACAATGCCTTTATATGCAGAATACAAAATTAAAAATCTTTCAGAAGATATCCTTCTTAGAGCAACTGTTTTAAGTTATCTTGTATGTACTTACATAAAAGAATACTCAGGTCGTTTATCTGCTTTCTGTGGATGTGGAATTGCAGCAGGAACAGGAATGGCATGTGCTATTGTGTATATGAGAAATGGTTCTGTGGAAGATATGGCTCATACAATTAACAATATGGCTTCAAGTATTACAGGAATGATTTGTGATGGTGGAAATCAAGGATGTACAATGAAAGGAATAGCAGCGACAGATGCTGCATTTAAATCTGTAGAGTTAGCAATGAGTGGTGTTTATATCTATGATGTTCATGGAATAAATGGAAAAACTCCAGAACAAACAATGAAGCAAATGGGTCTTATCGCTTCTCCAGGAATGATAGGAACAGAAAAAACAATAGTAGAAATCTTTGAAGATAAATTAAAACAATAGTTTTATAAATATTTAAGCTTTTAATGGAGCTGTTGCATTTCTAAAATTGTAAAAATAAAATTCTCGATATTAAAAATTGTTTCGTAATTTATGCAGCGAAACAGAATACTGAAAATTCGATGTTTGAACGAAGTGAGTTTCGAATTTTCTTTCTGTAAGCAATATAAATAGAAACTATTTTTTCTTAGAGAATTTTATTTTTTACAAATTTGCAACAGCCCCATTTTATATATACATCTATAACATATATTATAACTAGGGTAATGTTTATATACAAGTTTATTTTTTTAAAATAGAGTAATTAATTTTATTTTGTTTTTTTATAATTTTTATTTTCCTGTATATCTGCCTTTATTTGCAATATTTTCTATTATTTCAAGCACCTTTTTTGAAACAGCAAGAGAATTTATTTCAGATTCTTTTTTTCCTGAATTAATAAGTGAAATAAATTCTTGAGCTTCATAAATCATATCATTTTCAGCAGGTGTAATGCCTATTTTCTCTCTGTTTCCATTTCTATAAATTATTTCAATATCCTCTAAAAAAGAAAGTTTTTTTATTGTAATTGAACCTAATTCCCCTTGTATTTCAGAGTGAGTTTGTCCCTCTGTAATTTTAGAATAAAAGACAGAGGCTATCTTATCATCATATTTCAAGACAATATTTCCCAGTCCGTCAGCATCGCTTTCTACAGCATAATTCATTCCAAAATATTCTTGAGGACTTCCAAACATTGCCACTGTAAAATAAAGAGGGTATACTCCAATATCATACAAAGCTCCCCCTGCAAGTTTTGGATTGAAAATATTTGTAAGTTCATCATTTTTAAGATTATCATATCTTGAAGAATATTGACAATATTCAGCCTTTACCCCTCTCACAGCTCCAATTTTATAAAGATTATCCTTTATAATTTTAAAATTTGGATTAAGGGTAGTTCTCATAGCCTCCATAAGAACAACCCCATTTTTTTCTGCTGCCTCTATCATCATATTAAGTTCAGCAGTAGTGGCTGCTATTGATTTTTCACATAAAATATGTTTTTTATATTGTGCAGCTTTCACAGCCTGTAGAGCATGAGCCCCATTTGGAGAAGCTATATACACAGCATTGATAACATCTCCTGTAAGCATCTCTTCAAGAGAAGTGAAAATATTTTTTATTCTATGTTTTTTAGCAAACTCATTTCCTTTTTCCGTAGTTCTTGAATAAACAGCTGTAATTTCACACCCTTGTGTCTGTTTAAGAGCTTCTGCAAATCTGTCGCTTATCTTACTTGTTCCTATAAACCCAAATCTTACCATAATTTTCCCCCATATAAAATTTTTAAGATAATTTATTATATCACAATCTTCTTTTTTCATAAAATATGGTGTATAATGATTAAAACGCAGTTTTGGGAGGAGAAAAATGTATAAGATTGTAAAGAAAGAATGGCTTAGTGAAAAAATCTGCCTTATGGAAGTAAAAGCAGAAGCTCTTGCAAAATCTGCACAGCCAGGGCAGTTTCTTATAGTAAAAACAGATGAACATGGTGAGAGAGTTCCTCTTACAGTGTGTGATTATGATAGAAAAAATGGAACAGTTACAATAGTTTTCTTTGTTATTGGAAAAAGTACAGAGGATATGGCAAAATTAAATGAGGGAGATTTCTTCCAAGATGTAGCTGGTCCTCTTGGGCAGGAAAGTGAATTTTTACATGAAGATTTAGAAACTTTAAAAAACAAGAAAGTTCTTTTTGTGGCTGGGGGAGTTGGGACAGCTCCTGTTTATCCACAGGTGAAATGGTTTAATGAGCATGGAATGAAAGCTGATGTAATAATTGGAGCAAAAACAAAATCTCTTGTTATTCTTGAAGATAAAATGAGAGAAGCAGCAGGAAATCTTTATATAGCCACTGATGATGGTTCATATGGATTTCATGGAATGGTAACAGGGCTTATAGATGAGCTTATAAAAAATCAAAATAAACATTACGATCATGTGGTGGCAATAGGTCCTATGATAATGATGAAATTTGTATCTTTGAAAACAAAAGAATACAATATTCCCACAACAGTGAGCCTTAATCCTCTTATGGTTGACGGGACAGGAATGTGTGGGGCTTGTCGTGTTACAATAGGAGATAAGATAAAATTTGCCTGTGTAGACGGACCTGAGTTTGACGGACATCTTGTAGATTTTGATGAAGCTATGAGAAGACAGCAAATTTACAAGACAGAAGAGGGAAGAGCCTACCTTGAAAAGAAAGAAGGAAATACTCATCATGCTAAAGGGTGTCAGTGTTGTAATCATCACAATGAGCAGATTGAAAAGGGAAAAAGAGTTCCTGTAAGAGAACAAGATCCAAAAGCAAGAGCAACAAATTTTGATGAGGTAACTTTTGGTTACACTCTTGAAGAAGCACAAATGGAAGCTTCAAGATGTCTTAATTGTAAAAATCCTCTTTGTATGAAAGGGTGTCCTGTATCAATAGATATTCCTGCCTTTATTGAAAAAATAAAAGAGGGAGCTATTGCAGAAGCTGGAAAGATACTTTCAAAATATACATCTCTTCCTGCTGTTTGTGGAAGAGTATGTCCTCAAGAAACTCAATGTGAAGGAAAATGTATTTTAGGAATAAAGGGAGAGCCTGTTGCAATAGGAAAACTTGAAAAGTTTGTTGGAGATTATCTTCTTGAAAATGCTGTTGAAATAGATATTCCTAAAAAGAATAATCATAGAGTGGCTGTTGTGGGAAGTGGTCCAGCAGGGCTTACTGCTGCAGGAGATCTTGCAAAAATAGGTTATGATGTAACAGTTTTTGAAGCTCTTCACAAAACAGGGGGAGTTTTAACTTATGGTATTCCAGAGTTCAGACTTCCTAAAGATAAGGTTGTACAGAGAGAAATTGAAAATATTAAAAAACTTGGAGTTAATTTTGTAACAAATGAGATAATTGGAAAAACAACTACAATAGATAAACTTCTTGATGAAGACGGATTTGAAGCTGTTTTTGTAGGAAGCGGAGCTGGACTTCCAAAATTTATGGGTATTCCTGGAGAAAATCTTAACGGAGTATTTTCAGCAAATGAATTTTTAACAAGAGTAAATCTGATGAAAGCATATCTTGATGAATATAATACACCTGTTAAAAGAGGGCTGAAAGTTGCTGTTATAGGTGGGGGAAATGTTGCTATGGACGCTGTGAGAACAGCTAAAAGACTAGGAGCAGAAGCTCATATTGTTTACAGAAGAAGTGAAAAGGATTTTCCTGCAAGAGCAGAAGAAGTTCATCATGCTAAAGAGGAGGGAATTATAATTGATGCTCTTACTCTGCCAAAAGAGATTTTGGGAGATGAAAAAGGAAATGTTATAGGTATGAGATGTATTCATACAAAACTTGGAGAGCCTGATGCTTCAGGAAGAGCTTCTTTTATAGAGATTCCAGAATCAGAATTTATAATGGAAACAGATATGGTAATCATGGCTCTTGGTACTGCACCAAATCCTCTTATCTCTTCAACAACAAAAAATCTTGAAGTTAACAAATGGAAATGTATTGTTGCAGATGAAGAGGGACATACATCAAGAGAGGGAGTTTTTGCAGGAGGGGACGCTGTTTCAGGAGCTGCCACTGTAATTCTTGCTATGGGAGCAGGAAAAAAAGCTGCAAAGGCTATTGATGAATATATTAAAAATAAAAACAATAAATAGATAAAATAAAAAAGGGCAGAAGCCCTTTTTTGTTATCTTAAATTATTTTAAAATTTTATTATTTTTTCAATTCAGGTTTTTCTGCTTGTTTAAAGATAAGCTGTTGTCCTGTAGATGTAGTTAAAATTAATGTATCTTTTTGAACTTGATATTTTTCTACTTTATCAAGAGCAGAGATATACTCAAATTCTTTTTCCATAGCTTCTCTAGGTCCTGCCATTAAAGTGCTTCCTACATGAGAAAGTTTCATATTATCTCCTGAAAGAGTATATTTACCAAAATAATTGTTTACACCTGAGAAACCAAAGAAGTTTTCTTCAGCAAAGTTAATAGTAATTTTAACTGTGTCAGTTGAAGTAGATAAAACATATTCTTTACCTGTAATTGTTTCAGGTGTTTTAGTTGAAAGTCCTGAACATCCTACAAATGCAAATACAAGAAGTAAACCTAACAATATTTTTTTCATATAAATCCTCCTGAGTTTTTTGACTTATCAGTCATTCTTTAAATTTATTATAACAGATTTTGAAATAGAATAAAACAGTTTATTTGTTAAATTTTCTATCTCTGTTAATGATTTTTATAACAACAGCTGATGCAGCTATTAGTATTATACTAACTAAATGTGGCGCTCTTATGTCAAATATCATTAAATCTTCAGCTCTAAAGAAACTTACAAAAATTCTGATAAGGCTGTAAATTATAATATAACTGCACCATACAGTTCCTGGAGCTGTTTTTTTATTTTTAAGATAAAACCATATAAATAAAAATCCAATAAAGTTAAGAATAAGCTCATAAATCATAGCAGGGTGTACAGCTGTATTTGGAAATTCCATTCCAGCAGGTGATGATTGAGGGAAAACTATTCCCCATGGAACTTTATCTTTAAATCCCATTTTTTCATTGAAAGGAAGAGAGTTGTAATAAGCCCACCACTCATAGAATTTTGGCTTTAAAGTAAAAATAACATTAAAAGGTGTATATGTAGGAACACCGTAAATCTCTCCGTTCATAAAGTTTCCTATTCTTCCGATTGCTTGTCCTAAAAGAAGAGGAGCTGCTGCAATATCTCCAAGAAGAAGAGGGTTAAGCTTTTTAATTTTTCCATAGATACAAGTTCCGATAATTCCCCCGATAATTCCTCCGTGGATAGCCATTCCCCCTTTCCACACAGCAATTATATCTTGAGGATATGCAAGATAGTAGTCAAGATTGAAAAGAACATAGTAAAGACGTCCTCCAATAAGTCCTGAGAGCATAGCTACAAAAGCATAATTTTCTACAGTATCAGGAGATACTCCCCTCTGTTTTCCATATTTTTTACCAAGCTCTATTCCAAGAATAAAAGATATGGCATACATTAGTCCATAATATGTAATTTTTATTTTTCCTATTGAAAATAATATTGGATTCATACTTTCTCCTTAAATTATATAGATGTAAAAATTTCTGCCTTTAAATTATAACATTTTTATGCTCTTATTGAAATTATTTTTCTTCATCATATAAGTGAACATCAATTTTATTATAAGGTATCTCTATATTTTTCTCTCCAAATCTTTTTATAATAAACTGCATAAGGTTTCCTCTTATATTATAATAATCATGGTATCCTGTATTCACTGTCCATACAAGAAATTCAATATTAACAGAAGAGCTTCCATAAGACATGATATTTATAAAAGGAACTCTGTTGTTTTCAATTCCCGGAAAAGTTTCAGCTATATTTCTAAGTTCTTCTATTGCTGATTTTGGATCTGCCTCATAGGCAATGGGAACAGTGAGCTGAATTCTTCTGTATCTGTTTGAATCGTAGTTTGTAATATTTTTACTTATAACAACATTATTGGGAATTATTATTTTTCTGCTGTCAAGGGTATTAACACAGGTAGAAAATACTCCAATCTCACTTACCTCACCCATAACATCATTCATTTCAATGAAATTTCCCACAGTAAATGGTCTGGCAAAAAGAATAACCACACCTCCTGCAAAGTTTGAAAGAAATTCTTTCAGAGATATTCCAATACCAAGTCCTATTGCACTTATCATTGTAATAATAGACTGCTCTTTAAATCCAAACATAAGCATACCAAAAAGGAAAAACATGGCATATATTCCCAGTTTTATAAATGATTTTGTAAACTGTTTTGCTCCTTTATCTACCTTTGATAAAGAGAGTCTGTCAATATATTTATCAGCCATTTTTACACATATTTTTCCAACATACATAATCAAAAGAAAAACAGCCGCTTTAACAAGAAAAATAAAAGCATCAGCTACAAATACTTGGAAAATGAGATTTCCGTCTTTGTCTTCCACATTTTTAATAATCGTTAAGATATTATTCATAAAAGTCCTCCATAAATATATAATTCTCATCCCCCGCCTATAGTATACAACAAAAACCTCTAAAATCCAAAGAACTCCTTTTACTTATCAAAAAATTATGATAATATATAGTTAATTAGAGATAGATAAAATGTAAAGGAAGGAGATTCTAATGCCAAGAGTTATAATCCACTACGATATGGACGCTTTCTATGCTTCTGTTGAGATAAAAGAAAATCCCAAATATAGAAATAAACCTCTTGTAGTTGGAGAGAGCATTGTTACTACAGCAAGTTATGAGGCAAGAAAATATGGCATTCATTCAGCAATGAGTACTGCAGAAGCAAGAAAGCTGTGTCCTTCACTATTGATACTTCCATGTGATAAGAAAAAATATGCAGCTGTATCTGCTCATATTCATTCTCTTGTGGAAAAGATAACAGATAAGGTTGAGTATATAGCTTTTGATGAAGGCTTTCTTGATATTACAAATATTATAGAAAGATATCCTTCTAAAAGATATTTTGCAGAAAAATTTAAGGAGAGAATATTTAAAAACACAGGGCTTACTTGTTCTGTAGGAATAGGCTACAATAAGCTTACAGCAAAAATAGCCAGTGATTGTAATAAACCTAACGGCTATCATATTTTTAATTCTCCCGAAGAGTTTATGGAATATATAAGAGATAAAAATATAAAGGTTATTCCGGGAGTGGGAAAAAAGTTTGTTCCTATTTTGGAAAAGCACGGGATTTTTACTCCTGCAGATGTGTATTCCTATTCTCTTTATGAACTTATATCTCTTTTTGGACTTTCAAGAGGCTCTCTTCTTTATTATTATTCAAGAGGGCTTGACGACAGTCCTGTTAAAAAAGAAAGAAAAGCAGCCTCTATAGGACATGAAAATACCTATAGATTTCCTCTTCAGACAGATGAAGAGCTTATAAGAGAGTATACTGCACTTTTTGAAAAAAGTTACAAAAGATTGAAGGAAAAAGAGTTTTTATGCAGCAGTGTAGGAATAAAAATTAAGTATCAGGATTTTACTTCAGCAGCTCGATCAAAACATATATCTGTTCCTACTAACAATAAAAATGAACTTTTAGATGTTATGTTAGAGCTTGTGGAAAAGGTAGAAAAAAGAAAAGATGTGAGGCTTGTGGGGGTGTCATTTTCTGAGCTGATAAAAAAGAGCCTATTAAAGACACAGTTATCCTTTGATTTTAAGTGATATAGGGAGAGTCTATTGAATTATAAATTCATATTTCATAAAAAAATATTTTTTTATTGAAAAATTAATTTACTCAAAAACTGTTGTGTATCAATAACTTTGTACTACTTTCTGTACATTTTTTACAAAAGTAAATTAAAATATGCTTGATTTTTTTCTATTTTAAAGTAAAATAGGGATAGGAAGAAATTTTATTTTAAATATTAACTTTTAAGGAGGTTTTTTATGTTTGCTTATTTACAAAAAATCGGTAAAGCATTAATGGTTCCTGTTGCAGTTCTTCCAGCAGCTGCAATACTTATGGGAATAGGATACTGGATTGACCCTACAGGTTGGGGAGGAAACAGCCAGTTAGCAGCATTCCTTATCAAAGCAGGAGCTGCTATAATCGATAATATGCCTATATTATTTGCTGTTGGTGTTGCTTTTGGAATTTCAAGAGATAAAAACGGGGCTGCTGCACTTGCAGGACTTGTTGCTTTTGAAGTTGTTACTACTCTTCTTTCTGTTGGTGCTGTATCACAAATGACTGGTGTTCCAGCTGATCAGGTTTCTCCTGCATTCGGTAAAATAAACAACCAGTTCGTTGGAATACTTTGTGGAGTTATAGCAGGGGAATTATATAACAGATTCCACTCTCTAGAACTTCCTAAGTTCTTAGCATTTTTCAGTGGTAAAAGATTTGTTCCTATCATCACTTCAGTTGTAATGCTTGTAGTTTCTTTCATACTTCTTTATGTATGGCCTTTAATCTACAGCGGACTTGTTACATTTGGAGAAGGAATTGCAAAACTTGGACCTGTGGGAGCAGGAGTTTATGGATTCTTTAACAGATTATTAATACCTGTTGGACTTCACCATGCTCTTAACTCTGTATTCTGGTTCAACGTTGCAGGAATTAATGATATTGGAAGATTCTGGGGAAATCCAGCAAATGCTTATGTTGATCTTCCTGCTGCAGTTGCAGGTTCATACCATGTTGGAATGTATCAAGCAGGATTCTTTCCAATCATGATGTTTGGACTTTTAGGAGCTTGTCTTGCATTCGTAAAAACAGCTAAACCTGAAAACAGAAATAAAATAAAATCTATTATGATAGCTGCTGGATTTGCTAGTTTCTTTACAGGAGTTACAGAACCTATCGAATTTGCTTTCATGTTCGTTGCTCCAGTACTTTACTTAATCCATGCTGTATTAACTGGTATAGCAGTATTCTTAGCTGCATCATTTAACTGGATGGCAGGATTTGGATTCTCAGCAGGATTTGTTGATTTCTTCTTATCACTTCGTAATCCAAATGCAAGTCAACCATATATGTTAATAGTTTTAGGACTTATATTCTTCGTTCTATACTATGTAATATTCAGTTTTGCTATCGCTAAATTCAATATCAAAACTCCAGGAAGAGAAGATGATGTTGAAGCTGACGAAATGAATGTAAAATTAGGAAATAATTCTTACTCTGATCTTGCAGCTGCTCTTCTTCCACTATTAGGAGGAAAAGAAAACATTGTAAGCGTAGACAACTGTATTACAAGATTAAGACTTGAAGTTAAAGACAGTACACTTACTCAAGATGCTGAAATCAAGAAAATATTTACAGGAGTATTAAAACCAAGCAAAACTAATGTTCAAGTAATAGTTGGAACAGAAGTTCAATTCGTAGCAGATGAACTTAAAAAATTGGTTTAATAAATAAAAATAACTAAAATAAAAAACAGAACGATTAATTTCGTTCTGTTTTTGTTTTATAAGGATTAATCAAATTAACTAAGTTTTGCTTTTAGTTCTATTTCATCTTCTTCTGTAAGTCTTCCTTCAATTTTTGCTTTTACAAGCTCTTTATGTCTTGCTCTCTGCATATGGTTTAAAATCGTTCTCTCTCTCATAATAAGTACAAAAGTAAGAACACTTGCAAGGAAATCTGCAACAGGTGTTGCAAACCATATTCCAGCAACTCCAAACATCTTACCCATAATAATTATACAAGGGATAAGAATGATAATCTGTCTTGAAAGACTAAGAATGAAGCTCATCTTTGGTTTTCCTACAGCCTGAAAATATACAGATGAAATAATTTGGAAACCTATGATTGGAAACATCATTGTATTTATTCTAAGTCCAACTTTTGCAATATCAAGTATCTCAGGTGCTTTTGTGAAAATAAATATAAAGTATTTTGATAAAAATTGTGTTGTTACAAAGGCTATAAGGCATATTATTGTAGCTCCTATAATAGCTTTATGAAGAGCTTCTTTAACCCTTCCGTATAATCTTGCTCCATAGTTATATCCTAAAATTGGCTGAACTCCCTGATTGATACCAAAGATTGGCATAGCCAAGAATATTACAATTGCCTGAATGATTGCCATAGCACTTATATAGTTATCTCCCCCATAAACTTTAAGAGTATTGTTGAAAGTATAGTTTACAAGGCTTGAACCTATCTGTATTGCAAAAGGTGCAGATCCCATTGCTGTAATATCTTTAACTCTTTTTAGTTTTGGAATAAGATATGCTTTGTAAAGTTTAAGTCCACTGAAACGAGAGTTGAAATAATATATTGTCCAAATGGCTGAAGCATATTGAGATATAATTGTTGCAAGAGCTGCTCCTTTTACTCCCATATCCAAGTAGAAAATAAATACAGGGTCAAGAGCTATATTTATTATTGCCCCAATAAGAAGAGTTGCCATTGACATTCTTGGATTACCATCAGAACGGATTCCTACATTTGCCACATACCCTATAATATTTGCAGGAAATCCCAAAGCTACTATTGAAAGATACTGTTTAGTAAAGATTCCTGTGTTTTCGCTTCCCCCAAGCATTTTCACAAGAGAATCCATGGAGATAAGAACCAGTACCATAAGAATAACTGATACAATAAAACCATATCCTACAGCATTCCCCAAATATCTTTCAGCTTCCTCTTTTTTCTTTTTTCCAAGATTAAGAGAGATATGTGTTCCTGCTCCAAGTCCTATAAGAACAGCAAAGGCAAAGGCAAGAATCACTATTGGGAATGTAAGTCCTACACCACCTATGGCATAATGCCCTATATCTTTTATTCTCCCTATATATATTCTGTCGACTATGTTGTAAAGAGCATTTACAAGCATTCCTATAACCGCCGGGACAGAAAATTGAAGCAGGAGCTTGGTTATGTTTTCCGTTCCCATAAGCTTGTGTTTGTTATTTAATTCGTTACTCATATTACCACCTTTTAATCCTAGTTTCTTTTAAAGCCTAATATTTGTTGATAATTTTTTCTTTGTCGCTATTCTATATTTTATCATAAAAATAGGTTGTACATCAAATTTTTTAAAAAAATATAAGAAAATAAGATATCATTTCTTGCATTAGGGAGAGGTTTAAGGTTATACTATCTATATATGAGTTTAATTTTGGGAGGCATTTTATGAAAAAATTAGTTATGTTTTTTCTTCTTGCAGCAGTTCTTGTATTTTCAGGGTGTACAAGAGTAACTCCAAGAGCTGGAGCAGGAATAGGTGTGGGACTGGGAGTTGACTTTACGAGAAAAGTTCCTGTAAGACCTTATATAACAGGGGGAATAGGAGCAGGATTTAGATTCTTTTAATAGATTAGGGAGATTTGGTTATGACAATACATTCAACAAAAATTATGGTTTCTGAAGGAAATCTAATACATAATATGAACTATCTTACTTCTAAGTTTGAAAAAAGAGTTTTGGCTGTAGTAAAATCCAATGCCTATGGACACGATATAAATCTTGTTACAAAAACTCTTTACAAACATGGATATAAGGAGTTTGCTGTTGCTCGTCTTGTTGAAGCTGAAAAAATTCTTTCAGAGAAAACTCTTGCTGACAGCAAAATTTTGATTTTTGAAAGTATAGGGCAGGATTCTTTGGATATTATAAAAAACAATGAAGCTTTTTGTATGACTGCAAATACTTTCGAGGAGCTTGAAGAAGCTCTTAAATTTGGTGTTCCAAGCAAAAAAATACAGATTAAGATAGATTTTGGTTTTGGAAGAAATGGGATTGAGATAAGAGATATTGAAAAATTAAAAGAATATATTGAGAAAAATAACCTGTATTTTGCAGGGATTTATTCTCACCTTTTCTCTGTAAATTATGAAGAGGGAATTGAGATAATAGAAAAATTCAGAGAGATTGTATCTCTTTTGGGAAGAGAGAGATTTGAAGTTGTACATCTGCAAAATAGTGCAGCTGTGGAAAATTTTGGCTCTCTTGATTTTACCACTCATATAAGAGCAGGTATGCTTATTTATGGGCTTCAGGAAGAGGGATTTTTTGATAAAAATCTGAAACAAGTTTTTACTCTTGAAAGTCAAGTGGCAGGGATAAGAAATTTGGAAAACTCTTCTTATCTTGCATATAATCTGAAATCAGATATAGGAGCAGGAGATTGCAGATACACTGCCAAAATAAAAATAGGTTATGGGGACGGGCTTTTAAAACTTAACGAAAAAACAAAGTGCCTGATAAATAATAAAGAGTTTCCTATTACTCTAATTACAATGGATAATACTTTTATTGAGGTTGACAGCAGCATAAAAGAGGGGGATAAGGTTATTTTTTATCCAAATCCATCTCTTATAAATCTTACACTGAATATGGCTGTTTATGAACTTCTTACAATATTAAGCCCTAGAATACCAAGAATACTTGTAGACTAGAAGAGTTAAAAAATATTTTTATATGCAGAAACAGAGTGGTGAATTCATCACTCTGTTTTTGTATCTATTTAGCTAAATTGTTTTAAATCCTTCTTAAAAATATATTTAAAATATGTTAAAATGAGGATAGTAAAAACTTTATAAGGGGGAAAGTTTATGATTTCTGAGCAAGAGTTAGAAAAAAATTTGATTCAACAACTTTCGCAACAAGGATATGAAATTATAGATGTGAAAGATGAGGAATCTCTTATAAAAAATTTCAAAGAACAACTTGAAAAATTTAATAATATAAAATTATCACAAGAAGAGTTTTCAAAAATCCTTATTCATCTTGCTGGGGGAACTGTTTTTGAAAAATCTAAAAAATTAAGAGATAAATTTGAGCTTTTAACAGATAATGGAGAGATGAGATATATTTCTTTTTTAGAAATGAAAGAGCCTGAAAAAAATATTTTTCAAGTTACAAACCAAATAACTGTAAAAGGGCAGTATGAAAATAGATATGATGTAACAATACTTATAAATGGACTTCCTTTGGTTCAAATAGAACTTAAAAAGAAAACAGTTCAACTTAAAAAAGCTTTTTACCAGATTCAAAGATATCAAAGACACTCATACTCATATCAAACTTTATTCCAATATATTCAAATTTTTGTAATCAGTAATGAGGAAAACACAAGATATTTCAGTAATAATAAAGAGCTTAATTATGGATTTACATTCTCTTGGACAGATAAATATAATTTAAAGAAAAATAGATTAACTGACTTTACTAAAACATTTTTAGATAAAAAACATCTGGGAAATATGGTTACAAAATATATTGTAACAAATGAAACTTTAAAAGCACTTATGATACTTAGACCATATCAGTATTATGCAGTGGAAAAAATTATTGAAAGAGTAAAAGATTATCCAAATAGAAATGGATATATCTGGCACACTACAGGAAGTGGGAAAACTCTTACTTCATTTAAAGCAAGTCAAATACTTGCAGCTTTAGATGAAGTCGATAAGGTTGTATTTTGTGTTGACAGAAAAGATTTGGACTATCAAACTACAAAAGAGTTTAATGCTTTTTCTCCGGGATCAATCAGCAAGGCTGAAGATACTCAAGAATTTGTTACTAATATGGTAAAAGGAACAGGAAAAGTTGCAGTTACTACTATTCAAAAACTTAATAATGCAATTTCAAAACCATATTATTTAAAACAAATGGAAAAAGTAAAAGATAAAAGAATTGTATTTATTTTTGATGAATGCCACAGAACACAATTTGGAGACACTCATGCAAGAATAAATGAATTTTTTACTAACAAACAATTTTTTGGATTTACAGGAACACCTATATTTGCAGAAAATGCTGTAAAATATAGAACAACAAAAGATCTGTTTGATGAGTGCCTACATAAATACACAATTAAGGAAGCGATAGATGATGAAAATGTATTGGGATTTTCTGTGGAATACTATTCTACATTTAACATAAAAGATAAAAATGGAGATGACTTATCTCCAGATGAGATGATAGAAAATGGTATTGACACAAAAGAAGTTTTCTCAAATAGAAAAAGACTGGAAAATATTGTTGATTTTATTTTAGAACATCATAATGCCAAAACTTCCAACAGAGAATATCAAAGTATTTTTGCTATAAGTGATATAGATACTTTGATTGAATATTATAAAATATTTAAGGAAAAAAATACAGATTTAAAAATAGCTGCAATATTTACATATGAGGCAAACTCTGATCTTGCAAATGATGAGGGAACTTTTGAAGTTGAAGGAAACGAGTGCAGACACCCAAGAGAATATCTTGATGAAATGGTTGCAGATTATAATAAAATGTTTGGGGATAACTTTAACCTTAATCAAGACAATGGATTTAACAGCTACTTTATAGATATATCTAAAAAAGTAAAAGAGAGAAAAATAGATATTCTTCTTGTTGTAAATATGTTTCTTACAGGATTTGACAGCAAATATTTAAATACTTTGTATGTTGATAAAAATCTAAAGTATCACGGACTTATTCAGGCATATTCAAGAACTAACAGAATTTTAAATGTTAATAAATCACATGGAAATATAGTTTGTTTCAGAAATCTTAAAAAGAGAACAGACGAAGCTATAAAACTATTTTCTGATGAAAATGCAGTTGAAACAGTACTTATGAAAGATTATGGTGAATATGTAGAAATTATTAACAGCTATATTGAAAAAATGAAAGAGCTTGTTGAAGTTCCAGAAGATATGGATATTCTTGAAACAGAAGATAATAAACTTAATTTTATAGAAATTTTCAAAAATATTTTAAGAGTTTTGAATAAACTTGAAACTTTTAGTAATTTTAATTTTGATGATTTGGATATTAAAAAAGATGAGTTTGAATCATTTAAAAGTAAATATATAGATATGTATGATACTTTAATTGGAAGCAGAAAAGCAGATAAAAGTAAAACTTCTGTAATAGATGAAATTGATTTTGAGATAGAGCTTCTTAGAAAAGACAGTATTAATGTAATATATATTTTATCTCTAATTAAAAATCTTGACAGCAAAGAAAAATCTTTTGCCAAAGATGTAGAATATATTTTAAAAACTATGGATTCTATTCCTGCTCTTAGAAATAAAAGAGAGCTTCTTGAAAAATTTATTGAGGAAAATAGAGCTATTTTTACAATAGAATCTAAGGAAGATATTGAGGACAGCCTTGCTAAATTCTTGAAAAAAGAAAAAGAAAAAGCAATTCAAGAGATGATAACAGAAGAGGAACTTAAATTTGATGTGGTAAATAACATTATTGAAAAATGTGAATTTACTGAAAAGACTGCAGATTATACAGATATTAAAGATTCTTTTATAAAAAAACCAAGTGTATTAAAGCTAAAACCAAGAATAGAAACTATTCAGCATAAGATAGAAAATATTTTAGATAAATTTAATTTTTTAGGATTATAATCAGGGGGAAAAATGTCAGAACATCAAGCAGAATTAGAAAAAAGATTATGGGCAATAGCCAATGAACTTAGAGGAAATATGGGGGCTGATGAATTCAGAAACTATATACTAGGACTTATATTCTTTAAGTTTTTATCAGAAAAAATTGAAAAAACAGGAAATGATATATTATCTGAAGATAATATGAAATTTGAAGATATAGATGGAAAAGAGGAATATATTGAAGCGGTAAGAGATTACTGTGTAGGGGGAATCGGATATTTTATAGAGCCTAAATATCTTTTTGGAAATCTTGCAAAGAGAGCCAAAAATGGAGAATTTATAATTGAAGATTTGGGACTTGCTCTTAAATATATAGAAGATTCTACAAACGGACAAGCAAGTAATGATGATTTTGCAGGACTGTTTGGAGATGTGGATTTAACATCTTTAAAACTTGGAAAAACTGTTGATGATAAAAATAGAATGATTTCTGAAGTTATAAAACATTTGAATGACATTAATTTTAATTTTGAAGATACGGAAATGGATGTTTTAGGAAATGCTTATGAATATCTAATTGGACAGTTTGCAAGTAATGCAGGAAAAAAAGCTGGAGAGTTCTATACACCTGCACAGGCTTCAAAACTTCTTGCAATGATAACTACAACAGGAAAAGAAAAAGTAAAATCAGCTTACGACCCTACTTGTGGTTCAGGTTCTCTGCTTTTAAAAGTTGCAAGATATACAGATGTATCAAGTTTTTATGGACAGGAATTAAATACTACAACATATAACCTTGCTCGTATGAATATGATACTTCATGGTGTAAAGTTTAACGATTTTGAAATTAAACAGGGGAATACTTTAGAAGATCCACAGCATTTAGATAAAAGATTTGATATAGTTGTTGCAAATCCTCCATTTTCACAAAAATGGAGTGCAGATGATAGTTTTTTATCTGATGAAAGATTTGCTTCTTATGGAAAATTAGCTCCAAGTTCTAAGGCAGATTTTGCATTTATTCAGCATATGATTTATCAGCTTGATAATAATGGAACAATGGCTGTAATAGTTCCTCATGGAGTATTATTCAGAGGAGCAAGTGAAGGAGTAATAAGAAAATATTTATTAAAAGAAAAAAATTATATAGATGCAATCATAGGGCTTCCTGCAAATATATTTTATGGAACATCAATTCCAACTTGTGTAATCGTAGTTCGTAAAAATAGAAAACCTGAAGATGATGTTTTATTCATAGATGGTTCAAATGATTTTGAAAAATCTAAGAATCAAAACTATTTAAGAGATGAAGATGTTGAGAAAATAGTTACTACATATAGAAATAGAAAAGAGATTGAAAAATATTCTAAAAAAGTTTCTATGAAAGAAATCGAAGAAAATGATTATAACCTAAATATCCCTAGATATGTTGATACTTTTGAAGAGGAAGAAGAAATTAATCTTGATGAAGTTGTATCAAAGATTGAAAAACTTTCTGAGGAAGAAAAAGAAGTTGACAATATCATAAAAGGTTTCTGTGATGAGCTTGGTATAAAAGCCCCAATAGTTTAGGTAAATAAAAATGAAAAAACTAAAAGAGACTGATAATTTATATGAATATATATTAGGGCTATCATCATTTGATGTAAATGAACTGGTAGAAAATTCAAAGTCAGAAGACGAAAGAAAATTTTATTTGAAGTTAGAAGAATTGAAAACTCAATTTCTTCAAGAGAAATTAATAAAAGAATAATTTTTTAGGGAAAGGGCAAGGGTGTCCAATCCTTACCCCGAAGATTTTACTTAGTCAGATGGTCAAACCAGATTACAAAAGCAATCAAGCCTAACAAAACAACCAACATAAGTATTCCCAGTGTGATAATAATCTTCGCCTTCCTTTCTAGGGAAGGTTTCCCGAAGTTATTATAACACAAAAAATAAAAAGAGAATAGTTAAAACTATTCTCTCTTTTGGACTTATCACACTGGGTGTTTCTTAATTAAATGATATCATACTAAATAAAAAAAATCAAATAAAAGTGAAAGGTAAGATAAATTATGAGAAATGTACCTAAATTAAGATTTAAAGAATTTACTGATGAATGGGAAGAAAAGAAATTAAATGAATTAAGTAATAAAATAGGCGATGGAATACATAGCACACCAAATTATTCTGATAATGGAGAATACTTTTTTATCAATGGTAACAATATAAAAGATAATAAAGTTTTTATTAATGAAACAACTAAAAAAATAGATGAAGAAGAATATAATAAATATAAACTTTCATTAAATAATAATACTATTTTAATTTCTATAAATGGAACTATTGGAAATTTAGGTTATTATAATTATGAAAAAGTTATTTTAGGAAAGAGCTGTGGGTATATTAACTTAAAAGATGAAAGTAATAAATATTTTTTGCTAAATTTATTAAAAACTACAAAAATACAATCATATTTTTTTCAAGAATTGACAGGAACAACTATTAAAAATTTATCACTTCAGACATTAAAAAATACTATTATAAAATTACCAATTTTTAGTGAACAGCAAAAGATAGCCGATTTTCTTTTAAATATAGATAAAAAAATATCTATTACAGAAGAAAAATTAAACCTATTTAATGAATATAAAAAAGGAATAATGCAGAAAATATTTAATCAAGAATTGAAATTTAAAGATGAAAATGGGAATAATTATCCAGAATGGGAAGAGAAGAAACTAAAAGATTTAACAGAAAGTATTTCTAATGGAATTTCTTTAAACCAAAACTTTGATGGAATAGGATATAAAGTTACCAGAATAGAAACTATTTCTAGTGGAAAAATAAATTTAGAAAAAGTTGGATATATAACAACAGATAAAAATATAGATGAACATAAATTAAATATCGGAGATTTATTATTTA
Source organism: Fusobacterium sp. (assembly GCA_019416865.1). Taxonomy (GTDB): domain Bacteria; phylum Fusobacteriota; class Fusobacteriia; order Fusobacteriales; family Fusobacteriaceae; genus Fusobacterium_B. Next base: position 51,691 of record DXWL01000007.1, on the reverse strand, counting down.
GTAATATTAATAGTGTTGAACATATTGGTAAGATTGCTTATATAGATAAAAACTATGATTTATATCATGGAATGAATTTATTAAGAATAGTATTTAATAAAAATCTATGTTCTAAATATCTTTATTATATCTTGACAGAAAGAAAATATAAAAAATTATTTGAAAAGTTGTGTAATAAAGCTGTAAGTCAAGCAAGTATAAATCAAACAGAACTTGGGAAAATAAAAGTTTATATTTCTTGTCTTGAGGAGCAAAAAAAGATAGCAAACTTCTTATCAGCCATTGATACTAAGATAGAAAAAATATCTGATGAATTAGAAAACTTAAAAGAATTTAAAAAAGGTTTATTACAACAGATGTTTGTATAAAGTTTTGAGGTAAAAAATATGGAAAATTTAAAAAGAGAGATTGAAAAATATATTCCTTTCAATGAGCAGGAGGAAAAAGACAGAGAGCTTCTTCTTGAGATTTTTGAGAGTGAAAAAGATATTTTAACAAGGGATAATAAAAAATGTCATCTTACTGTATCAGCTTGGATAGTAAGTCCTGACAGAGAAAAAGTGTTGATGTGCTATCATAATATATACAACTCTTGGGCATGGCTTGGAGGTCATGCTGACGGAGAGGCAGATTTAAAAAGAGTTATAATAAAAGAGATTGAAGAGGAAAGTGGAATAAAAGATATTAAATTTTTATCAGAAGATATTTTTTCTTTAGAAATTCTCACAGTAAGCGGACATATAAAAAAAGGAAAATATGTTTCCTCCCATCTTCATTTGAATCTTACATATCTGTTGGAAGCAGATACAAATTTAAAACTATCTGTAAAACCTGATGAAAATAGTGGTTTAGATTGGATAAATACAGAGGATATTTCAGTAAAATCAACAGAGAAATGGTTTATTGATAATATCTATTCTAAGCTCACAGAAAAAGTAAAAAAGTATTATTAATAAAGGGGAGATTATCTGATCTCCCCTAATTTAAAAAATTCAAAACTATTTTATATCAGTTACTTCATATCCCTCTTCAGAGATGATATTTTTAAAAACTTCATCAGCTATATCTTTGCTCATAGACACTTCAGCTGTTTTATTTTGAAGGTTAACTGCTGCATCTGTAACCCCTTCAATACCTTTAAGAGCTTTTTCTACGTGCATACTGCAGTGATTACACATCATTCCTTCTATTGTTAATATTTTTTTCATAACTAAAACCTCCTTGAGATTGTATTTAGATAAATATATCTTATCACAAATTATTTAAAGAATAAAGAGATATTAAAATAAACAATTCTAAAAAAAATAAAAATTCTACAATTTTTTTCATTAAAACTGGACAAAAATTATAAGAAATTGTATCATAGAAAGATAGAGATAATTGTAGGAGGAATATATATGAGCGGGAAAGAAATACTTAACTTTTTAACAAGTCTGGGAGAGGGAATATCTGCTATGTTTGGTCCTGACTGTGAAGTTATTATTCATGATTTAAAAAAGAAAGGGATTGTAACAGCAGTATTTAACGGTCATGTTACAGGAAGAAAAAAAGGGGACAAATTAAATCTTTTGGGGATATATAAAATGGAAGAGGCAATGGAAGGAAGAGATTTCTACAACTGCCTATGCAGAACAGCAGAGGGAAGACTTATCAAATCTACAACAGTCCATTTTAAAGATAAGAACTATCACTATGCTTTTGGGATAAACTACGATTTTACAAAATTATCCCTTGCAGAGAGTGTACTTAGCAACCTTGTAAGGACAGGGGTTGAAATGGAAAAAGTGATAGGAGCAAACCCTTCAGAAAAAATGGTAGACAATATCTTTGTAGATGGAGTAAGACTTGTAGGAAAACCTGTAGCTCTTATGAATAAAGAGGACAGAATGATTCTTGTAAAATATTTAAGAGATAATGGAGGATTCTCTTTGAAAAAAGGAATTCAAACTGTAGCGAAAAAAATGCACGTTTCAAGATACACTATTTATAACTATCTGAAAGCATTTGAAGAAGAGGAAAAGAAAGAGAATAAAGACTAGATAAATAATAAAAAATCTCGATATTAAAAACATCGAGATTTTATTATTTTTAGAATCCTACTCCTACATAATCAAGTCCAAGACTGTCGGCAACTTTTCTGCAGGTAACTCTTTGATTCATAATATTTATTCCTCTGATAAGCTCAGGATATGTTCCACAGGCATTTCTCAGCCCCATATTTGCAATGGCTCTTGCATATTTAAGTGTGGCGTTTTCAAGAGCAATTGTAGCTGTTATAGGGTATGCTCCCGGCATATTTCCAACACAGTAGTGGATTACTCCATTTACTATATATGTAGGTTTTTCATGGGAAGTAACCTTTGAAGTTTCAAAACATCCTCCTTGGTCAATAGCCACATCTACAATAACGCTTCCCTTCTGCATATTTTTTATATATTTTTTTGTTACCAGACAAGGAGTTTTTCCTCCTGGAATAAGAACAGTTCCTATTAAAAGGTCTGCCATCTCTACAGCCTTTTCTATATTTCTAGGTGTAGAGTATAAAGTTGTAACCTGACTTCTGTAGTTATCGTCAAGATATCTTAATTTATTTACATCAATATCAATGGCAATAACCTCTGCTCCTAATCCCACAGCAGCTTTTATAGCACTTTGTCCAGCCACTCCTGCTCCTAAAACAACAACCTTTCCTCTTTCCACTCCAGGAACTCCTCCCAAAACAATACCTTTTCCTCCAGTATTTTTTTGAAGGTAGAAACCTCCTATCTGAACAGCCATTCTTCCTGCCACTTCAGACATAGGCGTTAAAAGAGGTATAGATCCGTCATCAAGAACGATTGTTTCGTAAGCAATACAAGTAGCTCCCGATTCAATAAGTTCCTCTGTAGTTTCTCTGTCTGCTGCCAAATGAAGATATGAATACAAAATATGATGAGGTCTTATGTACTTTATCTCCTCTTTCAAAAATTTTTCTACTTTTATTATAAGTTCGGCTTTTTCAAAAACCTCTTCAGCAGTATCAACCATCACAGCTCCGCTGGAGATATAGTCCTCATCAAGAACTCCTGCTCCCAGTCCTGCTCCTTTTTGAACATACACCTCGTTTCCGTCAAGAACAAGCTGTCCTACTCCTGCTGCTGTCATTCCCACTCTGTTTTCATTATTCCTTATCTCTTTTGGAATACCAATTCTCATATGATCCCTCCAAAGCTGTATATATTCTACTTACAATTATATATAATTTTTTAAAAATAGGCAAATTTTAAGGAAATCTTTTAGAAAATATTTGACTTTCAGCATGATTTGTAATACCCTTAAATAATAAAATAATTATTAATAAAAGGGGGGAGCAAGATGTTTTCAAAAGAAATTTACATTAAAAGAAGAGAGATATTGAAAAAAACAGTGGGAAAAGGTGTGATACTTATTTGTGGTAATGATTTATCTCCAATGGACTGCACAGATAATGCATATCCTTTTGTACAAGATTCCACTTTCCTTTATTATTTTGGACTTAAAAGAGAAAATCTTTTTGGGATTATAGATATAGATAATGATATAGATTATATTTTTGGAAAAGAGCTGACTATGGACGACATAGTATGGATGGGGCCTCAGGTTACACTAAAAGAACAATGTGAAACAGTTGGAGTTTTAAATCTTAAAGATTTAGACACTCTTTCTGAATTTTTAAAAAAAGCTAAAGAGGAAAAGAGAGATATACATTTTATACCTCAATACAGACACAGCCTTATGATACAGATTTCAGAGTGGCTGAATATTCCAGTGAGAGATATTAACAGATATGTTTCTGAAAAACTTTCTTTTGCTGTGGCAGATCAAAGAAATATAAAAAGCAGTGAAGAGATAGAAGAGCTTCAAAAGGCAGTAAATGTTACAAGAGAGATGCATCTTGCTGCTATGAAACAGATAAAACCGGGAATGATGGAATATGAAGTTGCAGCAATTTTGGAAAAAGAGGCGAGAAAACTAAACAGCAGTTTTTCCTTCCAAACTATCTGCACAATCAATGGGCAAACTCTTCACAACCATTATCATGGAAATAGAATAAAAGAGGGAGATCTTCTTCTTATTGATGCAGGAGCAAGAATAGAGAGCGGATATTGTGGGGATATGACAACAACTCACCCTGTTTCAGGAAAATTTACAGAAAGACAAAGAGATATTTATAATCTGCTTATCTCAATGTTTGATAAGGCAGAGGAGCTTATAAAACCGGGAATAACATATATGAATGTTCACCTTGAAGTATGCAGAGTTCTTGCACAGGGAATGATAGAAAGAGGTATATTAAAGGGAGATGCCAAAGAAGTAGTTGAAAAAGGGGTTCATGCTTTGTTTATGCCTCACGGGCTTGGACATATGTTGGGACTTGATGTTCACGATATGGAAAATATAGGAGAAGAGATTGTAGGTTATGGAGGAAAAGAGAAGAGCAAACAGTTTGGACTTAGCTCTTTAAGACTGGGAAGAACTCTTGAAGAGGGATTTGTATTTACTGTTGAGCCGGGAATATATTTTATCCCAGAGCTTATTGTAAAATGGAAATCTGAAAATAAGTTCCCTGAATATATAAATTATGATGAGCTTGAAAAATATATTGGATTTGGGGGAATGAGATACGAAGGAGATTATCTTGTAACAAAAGATGGAAATATCAGACTTGGAGAACCTATGCCTAAATATCCTGATGAGATTGAAAATGTAAGAGCTGAAGCTTTTGCAAAATAATTAAAGGGGCTGTTGCATTTCTAAAATTGTAAAAATAAAATTCTCGATATTAAAAATTGTTTCGTAATTTATGCAGCGAAACAGAATACTGAAAATTCGATGTTTGAACGAAGTGAGTTTCGAATTTTCTTTCTGTGAGCAATATAAATAGAAACTATTTTTTCTTAGAGAATTTTATTCTTTACAAATTTGCAACATCCCCTTTTTTTGTTTGACAAAATTGATAAATAGGAGTATACTTTAAATGTGCATATGCACAGAATAATTTTCAAGGAGGACTCTATGCCGAGATTTAAAAAAGAGAGATGCTGCAGAATATTAGAAAATGCAAGAATTTTTAAGCCTGTTGGTATAGCTTTGTCCCAAGTTGAAATAACTGAGATTGAAGTTGATGAGCTTGAAGCAGTAAGACTTTGCGACTATGAGGGAAAAAGCCAGATAGAAACAGCAGAGATAATGAAAATTTCAAGAGGAACTGTACAGAGGCTTCTAAATTCAGGAAGAAAAAAAATATTGGACGGATTATTACATTTAAAAGCAATAAAATTAAAAAATGCAGGACAGGAGATGATTTTAATGGCAGAAGGATTATTAAGAGTAGGATTCCCTACAAATGACGGTGTAACAGTTGAGGAACATTTTGGACACTGTGAAAAATTTGCAGTATATACAATAGAAGAGGGAAAAATTGTTAAAAAAGAATTTTTAACAGCACCTGAACATGCTCCAGGAGTATTCCCAAGATTTATTGCAGAAAATAATATCAATGTTGTTATAACAGGAGGAATGGGACAAAGAGCTATTGACCTTATAAAAGGAAATGGAGGACAAGTTATTTTAGGAGCAAGTGGAAATATCGAAGATGTTTTAGCTGTATACCTTGAAGGAAGTCTATATTCTAAGGGATCTGCTTGTGCTCATCACCACCACGACCACGAAGATGGAGAACACAACTGCGGACACTAATTTTTAGTAAAATAATTTAAAATAATTTAATGAGGCTGACTGTAAAAATACCTATGTATCTTTTTCTGTTCAGCTTCATTTTCTATACATGAATTTTTTAGGAGGATATATGAAGATAGCATTAGGACTAGAAGAAAATAGTTACAGCTCTCAGGCAGACAGAAGATTTGGGAGAGCACCTTATTTTATTTTAATAGATACAGAAACAGATAAATATGAAATAATTGAAAATGAAGCTAAAGATGAATCTGTGGGAGCTGGACTTAAGGCAGTGAAAAATCTTGTAAATTTAGGAGTGGAAGAGATAATAGCAGGAGAGATAGGACCTAAGGCAGCTGTTCTTATTGAAGAATTTAAAATTCCTGTGTATAAACTTGGAGATTTAAAAACAGTTGATGAAGTTATTAAAAACTATAAAGAGAAAAAATTGGAAAAATATGATTTATCGCCAAAACCTCAAGGTTTAAGAATGGCATAAAAGGAAAAGGTGAAATATGAAGATAGGAATACTCAGCGGAAAAGGGGGAACAGGAAAAACAACTGTCAGCACAAACCTTGCTTTTATTTCAAAAATGACAATATTGGATACTGATATAGAAGAACCAAATGCTCATATTTTTTTAAAAAACAGAGATATGAAAGAGGAATCTGTATATACTAACTATCCTGAAATAGATTCTGCAAAATGTAATTTTTGCGGAGAGTGTGGGGATTTTTGCAGATTTAATGCAATAATTCCTGCTAAGAATACAGTTCTTGTATTTGAAGAATCCTGCCATGATTGTGGAGGATGTGGAATAGTTTGTAAAACAGGTGCTGTTTCATGGAAGCAGAGAGAGATAGGAAAGATTTTTAAGGGTAAAACATATTTTGGAACAGATACCATTTATGGAAAACTTAATATAGGAGAGATGTCAGGGGTAAAAATTATAAAAGAGATGTATAAAAATACTTTAATAAAAGATTTTTTAATAGATTGCCCTCCTGGAACTTCTTGTACAACAGTGGCTGCCATTGAGGAGGCAGATTTTGCAGTAATTGTAGCAGAGCCTTCTCCTTTTGGATTAAGTGATATGAAGCTCGTTGTAAAACTTCTTCAAGATATGAATATACCTTTTGGAGTTGTTGTAAACAAAGCAGATGAAGAGGAAAATGAAATAAAAGCTTTTTGTGATGAAAACAAGATAAAAATATTGGGAAGTATACCTTTCAGCAGAACTGTTGCAGAAAATTATTCTAAAGGAAATATTATTTCAGATATCTGTCCTGAATACAGAGCTGTTTTTGAAAATATTTTAGAGAAGGTGAAAGAGTATGGATATTAAAGAGATAGTTGTTATTTCAGGAAAAGGGGGAACAGGAAAAACTACAGTTACATCTTCACTTATTCCATATTTCAGTGATGTGGTAATAGGGGACTGTGATGTAGATGCTCCTAATCTTAAAATACTTTTCAATCCTCAAAATACTGTAAAAGATGATTTCTTCGGAATGAAAAAGGCTCAGAGAGATAAAGAATTATGTGTAGATTGCGGCAGATGTTATGAGCTTTGTAAATTTGATGCTGTAGACAATATTTCAAAATGTGAAAGTTGTGGAGTGTGTGAATATGTATGTCCTGTTGGAGCGATAAAGATGGTTCCTAACAGAGCAGGAGAGATATTTATATCAGATACAAAATATGGAAAGATTGTTCATGCCTGTCTTTTTCCAGGAGAGGAAAATTCAGGAAAACTTGTGGCTGAAGTGAGAAAAAGAGCTAAACAAACAGCCAAAGAAGAGGGAAAATCTTTTATTATTTTAGACGGAGCTCCTGGGGTTGCCTGTAATGTAATAAGCTCTCTTACAGGGGTAAGAAAAGCTGTAATAGTAACAGAGCCAACTCTTTCAGGACTTCATGATTTAGAAAGAGTTCTCTCTCTTATAGAAAGATTTAGAATAACACCTTATTTTGTAATAAATAAATATGATTTATCAGTTGAAATCTCTCAAAAAATAGAGGATTTTTTAAAGGAAAGAAATTTTTCTGTTTCTGTAAAAATCCCATTTGATAAGAGAATAGTTGATGCAGTAAGAAAAAAAGCAGTTCCTTCTGCAGAGGAACATGAGCTTTTTGAACAACTTGGATTTTCAAAACTGGCAGAAGAATTAATGAAATAATTTGTTTATGCAAACTATTTTATATATTCGCTTTCTTTAAGATATTTTTCATCATTTCCATAAATAAATACAACAGAACCATTTTTTATTTTATTTATAATTTGTTTGTTAAGGGATTTGGGAACAGCAGGACAACCTTCTGTTCTTCCCAAAAATCCATATTTAGAAAGATATGAAGGCTCAGAAGCTTCAGCTCCATGGATTACAACTCCCCTTGTTAAAGCATTTGAATTATATCTCTCTTCCAATCCATAAAGTCTTAAAGAGTAACCATATCTCCCGTTATAAGTTTTTCCTGTAAGATAAAATCCAAGAGAGCTTTTATAAGAATTTAGTTTATTGGAAAAACTTACAGCCATATCAGCTCCTGTATTTTTTCCATGGGCTACATATGTATATTCTTCAGATTTTAAAGTATTCATATTAAGCACAACAAATCTTTTTTCATATGAAGGTTTGGAATAATCTATAATCACAAGATAGTGATTTTTTTTATCTTTTATTTTATTATAGCCTTTTACAGCCATTTTAAAGACTCTGTATTCCATTTTACCAGAAAGCTGAAAAGTGTCGTAAAGCAGCATATAACGGCTTTCATCAAGCATAGTTCCCGAATTTGGTCCTATATTTTCCATAAATATTTTTTCAGGAGAAAGATTTTTAAATTTAAATTCATCAGTATAACTATTTATAGATAAGATTATTAAAAATATAATCAAATATAATTTTTTCATTGTTTCAGTATCCCTTCTAAAAAAATTTTGAAATTTCTTCGTTTATAGAGTAATATTAACATAGATAGAGAAATAAATAAAGAGATGTTTGTTTAAAAAAGGAGCGGCTATGGAACTAAAACTCTTATCTATAAAAAATTGGAGAGAAATAAAAAACATGGATTTATATTTTGAAAATCTTATGTTATTTCTTGGACAAAGTTCAGAGGGGGTAAATAATATAATCTCCTGTCTTGCGTTTATTTTTAACAGCAAAGAGCTTGAGCCAGAGGATATTTATGATGAAACAGAGTTGGCTGTTTTAAAGATGATATTTTTTAAAAATAATACAAGATATAAGCTGAAAATAACAGCCTCTTCTTCAAAAGAGGTAAGATATTATATAAGAAACTCAAAAAACTGGAAAGAGATAAGCAAAGAGGCATATACAGAATTTATTTCTCAGATACCTTTTTTCCATGTTTCAGGAGATATGAGAGGGCAGTGTACAGATATTTTTAAATGTCTGTTCAATATCCTTTTAAAAGATCACGAGCATGAGGAAAAAATAAAAGAGCATATATACAAAGTTTATGAAAATCTTGATGAAGGATATGAAAATCCCGAACTTTACAGAAATCTCCTTTTTGAATTTTTGAAGATTATTGCCCAAATATCTATTCATAAAAAGGAGTCTATTCTTAATAATGCAGTGATTCTTTTTGAAGATCCGGAACTATTTCTGCACCCTCAAAAGCAGAGAGAGCTATATGACTGTTTTATAAAACTTTCAAAGCTGGGAACAAAAATATATCTGAAAACTTATTCCAGCAGTTTTCTTGGGCTTAAACAGTATAAGTCAATATGTGTGATAAAAAAGATAAATAATAATGTAAGAGTAGTACAGGCTAAAAATAATATATTCAGAGGGGACGCAATAAAAGCATTTAATATGAACTACTGGATAAATCCTGACAGGGGTGAGCTGTTTTTTGCTGAAAAGGTAATTCTTGTTGAGGGACAGACAGATAAGATTATAATATCTGCTTTGGGAAAAGCTCTTGGAATATTTAAATATGATTATTCTATAATAGAATGTGGAAGCAAAAGCACTATTCCGCAGTTTATTATGCTTCTTAATCTTTTTAAGATTCCATATGTTGTAATTTATGATAAGGATAATCACAGTTGGAGAACTAAAGAGGAGATTGCAAGTTCAAACCTTAAAAATAAACAGATTCGTTCAATGGTAAGGGATAATTTAGGATTCTGCATTGAATCTGAAAATGACATAGAGGAAGAGATATACGACAGACATGGGGAAAGAACAACATATAAGAATAAACCTTTCAATGCTCTTAGATATATTTCTAATGAAAATTATGTAATTCCCAAAAGACTGGAAGAAAAAATCAGAAAAATTTATGAATAGGCTATATATACAAAAAGCAGAGGATAAAACCTCTGCTTTTACTATGCTATATTTATTATTCAGCAAAGAACATTTCTGTTAAATCCATAGGATTTACATAAACACCGTCTTTGTATACTCTCATGTTTCCAGAAGCTATTTCATCTATTAAGATAACTTCTCCAGCTTCATCTATACCAAATTCAAATTTGATATCATAAAGGTCTAAACCTTTTTTAGCAAGTTCATTTTTAACTACTGTTGATATTTTTTGAGTTCTGTCTTTCATAGAGTCATATTGCTCAGCAGTCATAACACCTAATACCACTAAACCGTCTTTTGTTACTAATGGATCGCAAAGTTCGTCATTTTTAAATGTAGTTTCTACATATGCAGGAAGTTCAGCAGCTTCTTGAATATAGTCAGAGTAACGACGATAGAAGCTTCCTACTGCTCTGAAACGGCAGATTACTTCAAGACCTTTTCCAAAAGGTTTTGCAGGTACAACTTCCATTGTTCCCTTGTCTAAATCAGCTGAAATATAGTGAGTTTTTACACCTTCGTTATTAAGAACCTCAAAGAAGTATTCAGACATTTTAAGGTTTGCTTTTCCGATACCTTCGATAGTAAGACCTACAGCATTTTCACCTGGATCAAATACTCCGTCTTTACCAGTACAGTCATCCTTAAATTCAAGAAGAAAATTCCCGTTTTCTAACTTGTACACATTCTTTGTTTTTCCTTGATAAACTTTTTCCATTTTTTCCTCCATTATATTTAATAAAATTATTGGCTGAAATATTGACAGTTTCCATACTGAAACAGCACAAAAATAAGCGGTAGTTTTTATATGATTGCTTTCTGTAACTCTATATGTGGTATTATATCATTTTTTAACAAATTTTCAAATTTTTTTATATATTAACTTTGTAAATATCTCTTATTTCGCTTCCAAGAAATTTTTCTGCTTTATCTTTAAAGCTTTTTTTATCACCAGTTATATAAAATTCAACTTTCCCTTTTTCTTTTTCTGTTGTAAGCAAATCTTCTTTTTTAAGGATTCTAAAAAGCTCTCTTGCACATTCATTGCTTGGGTCTATTATCTTTCCTTCAAATATTTTTTCTATATCTTTTTGAATGAATGGGTAGTGTGTACAAGCAAGAAGAAGAGCCTCCGAACTTTTTGGAACATTTGACATATAATCAGCAAGAACTTCTCCTCTGTTTTCAAATTTCTCCCAGCCTTCCTCTATCATAGGGCATAATCTTTCACATGGAACAGAACTCACTGTCATTTTTTTATTTTTCTTTTTAATTTTTTCTGCATGGACACCACTTTTAATAGTAAAAGCAGTTCCAAGAACAGAAACTTCACTGTAGCCATTTGAAGAAACAGCTTCCACTCCAGCATCTATTATTCCTATTATGGGAATGTTGCTGTGTGATTTTAATTCTTCCAGAGTGGCAATAGATATTGTATTACAGGCGATAACTAATGCCTTACAGTTATTTGTTATTAAAAATTCTACTATTCTTTTACTAAGTTTTTGTATCTCTTCTTTTGTCTTATCTCCGTAAGGAATATTTTTTGTATCTCCAAAATAGATAATATTTTCATTTGGCAGAAGTTTTACAATTTGTTTTAGTACACTTACTCCTCCAACACCTGAATCAAATACTCCTATACAACATCTTTTGTCCATTTTCTTATCCCGCCATTTCCTGATTAGTTTACACATTATTATATCTTTTAAAAGATTAAATAACAAGTTTTCTTTTTATGTCATTGATATATTTTATTTATATTTTTTTGATTTTTTATAAATAATTTTAATTAACTCTATTATTATATAATACCTATTAAAAAAGTTCAAGTATTTTCTCAATACTTGAACCCTTTTAAAATATTGCTTAAATATTATTTTTTTGATGTTTATGACTGCAGTTGCAAGTTCCACCATTTTTTCCTGCACAACCACAACAGCTGTCTTCACCTTTAAAATGTCTTATTAGACTTCTTAAAGAATAGAAAGCTATTGCAGCAAGTACTGCTATAATCAATGCTGTTTTCATATAACCGCCTTCTTTCGTTTATATATTAAGATATATTCAAATTAAAAGTTTTTAGAAGAACAGACGTCCTATTTGGAATATAAGTGTTGAACTTATATATGGAACTATAAGCATGATTCCTATAAGTTTGAACAGATATTCTTTTCCAAATTCCTGCTTGATAGCTCCTAAAGTAACTGCACAAGGAACAACCAATAGAATGAATACCATGAATGAATAAGCTCTTAATGAAGCAAGAGGATCTCCTGCCCAAAGGTTTCTAGTAGCTTCAACTACTCCTCTTCCCTCTTCTTCAACCTCTTCTGCATCAGGGGCAGCAAAAAGAGAACCAATATCAAAACTTACTATTCCAGAAACAGAATCTTTTACAGCAGAACCAAGAGCTGCAATCTGTTCTTTAGTATCTTCAGCAAATGTTGTTTCAACCTCTTCCTCTTCACCTTCAGGAAGTTCTAAAACTTGTGCCATAAATCCAACAACAACTTCTTTAGCTGCAATGCTCGGAACTATTGCTGCAACTGTTTCCCATCTGTCAGCAAATCCTGTAGGTTTTAAAACAGGAGCTATAACTTTTCCCACACCTGCCATATATGATTTTTCTGCATCTCCATTGTTAGGGAAGTATGTTAATCCCCATAGAAGAATTAAAATTCCTAAAATTATACTTGTAGCTTTTTTCAGATATCCCCCTGTTCTTCTTAAAGTAGAAGCCATTATAACTTTAAGACTAGGGATTCTGTATGGAGGAAGCTCGATTAAAAGAGCTTTGTTGTCAACTTTAAAGTATTCAAATCTTTTTAAAATTACTCCTAAAAGGATAGCCATAAATATTCCTAAAAGATAAAGTGATACAACTACAACCCCTGCTTTTGCTCCAAAGAAAGCTGCTGTAAACAGTCCATAAACTGGCAGTCTTGCTCCACAAGACATAAATGGAGTAAGTGCAGCTGTAAGTTTTCTTGATTTTTCATCTTCAAGAGTTCTTGTTGCATAGATTGCAGGAACTGTACAACCAAATCCTAATACCATAGGAACGAAAGCTTTTCCGTTAAGTCCAAGTTTTCTCATTATCTTATCCATAAGGAAGGCAACTCTTGTCATATATCCACTTTCTTCTAAAATAGAAAGGAAGAAATAAAGGAAGAACATAAGAGGAACAAATGTAAGTACCCCTCCAACTCCTCCGATTATTCCATCAACAACCAGAGAGTTTAGCCAATCAGGAGTTCCCTCCATTAAAATTCCAGCATATTTACCGATATATCCTCCAACGAATCCATCAATCCAATCAATAAATGGAGCACTTCCATTGAAAACAATAGTCATAAGTCCTGCTATAATCATTAAGAAAATAGGAAGTCCTAAGACTCTGTTTAAAAGGATTTTATCAACTTTTTCTGTAAAATCAAGTCTTGATTTAAGAGATGTTTTTAATGTATCAGCAATAATACCTTTAATTTTTCCATATCTTTTTTCTGCAAGAACAGTTTCTATATCCTCGTCATATCTTTTTTCTATTTCGTCAGCATATGATTTTAGATAGTTTTCACAGTCAAAGCTGTAATCTTGTTTCATTTTTCCTAAGAAATCACTGTCTTTTTCAAGAGTTTTTACTGTAACATAGTCAAGAGAATATTTTTTCAAAACATTTGCAAATTTTTCCTCTTTTCTGATTTCTTCTTTCATAAGTTCATATTGACTGTCTATAAATCTGTCAAAAGATATTTTATACTGTTTATTTGTTTTTCCACTTTTTGCAATGGCAACAGCTTTATCTAGAAGCTCTGTAAGTCCTGTTTTTTTAATAGCAGATGTTTTTATAACTTCCATCTCTACAAGCTCACTTAATCTTTTAACATCTAGAGTGTAATTTAATTTTTCAAATTCATCATAGAAGTTAAGAGCCATAATCATAGGCTTCCCAAGTTCTTGTAAAAGCAGAGTAAGATATAGATTTCTTTCTATATTTGTAGACTCTACAACATTTATAACCACATCAGGATTTTCTTCAATTATAAATTCTCTTGTGATCTTTTCTTCCAGAGAAAAAGGGCTAAGGCTGTATACTCCCGGAAGGTCGATCATTGTTATCTCTTCCCCTTTATAAGTGAAGTTTGCCTCTTTTTTCTCAACTGTAACTCCAGGCCAGTTTCCAACTTTTAATTTAGAACCTGCCATTGCATTTATAAGTGCAGATTTTCCAACATTTGGATTTCCTGCAAAAGCTATTTTAATCATATCTGTCCCCCTATAAAAATTTGTATCCCATAATTTTTGTTATATTATAATTTATTTAATCAGTTCTATTTCTATATTTGCAGAATCCTCTTTTCTTATTGCAATTCCGTTTTCTTTAACACGGAATTCTTGAGGATCTCCAAGAGGTGCATCTCTTTCTAAAAGAATAGTTTCCCCTGCTGTAATTCCCATATCAACAAGTCTTTTTTTCAGCTCACCTATTTTTCCTATTTTGATTATTTTTGCTTTTTCCCCTCTTTTAAGTTCATTAAGTTTCATAAAAATATTCCTCCCTAGTTATATGCTTATCTTTAATTTAAAACTAAAAACATTTAGCTATTCAAAACAAATGGATAAAAAATTTTACAGCCTTTGGGCTGTAAAATATAAAACCTTTATTAATTAATCTTCTACCATAATATTTTTTGCAAAACCAAAACCTATGATATACTGGCTGTTTCCAATCTCTACGACAAAGTTGCTGTTCATGCTTCTCACAAGACAAACTTTGCTTCCACAGCAGAATCCTTTTTCACTAAGAGCTGATTTTGCACAGCTGTTTCCTTGTATGCTTTTTATAGTATGATATTTATTACATTCTGCGAAAGCTAACGGAATAATCATAATAATCCACTCCTTAACCTATTTTTCAAAGACATTGTACAATATTACATACTAATAGTCAAGCTAAAACTTTGATTGTTAAAATATTTTTTTGATAATTTTTTATATTTTAAAATAAATCTTTTATACTATTTAATATTACGCTTCTTATATCTTCATTTTCAGAAGAAAGCTCTTTTATAAGATTTTTTACTTTTAATCTTTTAGAATCTTCACTTGTTTCATAAGGGCATTTTGATTTCATAACAGGAAGAGAAAGTTTTCTGGCATAGCTTATAATATTTTTTTCTTCTACAAAAGCTAGAGGACGAATAACTTTTACTCCATGTTCCTCTGAAATATATGCAGGTTTCATAATATTTCTGTTTCCTTGATAAAGAATATTCATAAGAAAAGTTTCGATTATATCGTCTTTATGATGTCCCAGTGCAAGTTTGTTTATTCCCTCTTTTTTCATAAAAGAATAAAGTATACCTCTTCTTATTCTCCCACATAGGAAACATGGATTTTTTTCTCTGTTTTCTCCAAAAAGCATATCATCAAGATTTGTTTCTATTATTTTAAGAGAAAATCCCAGCTTTTTGCAATACTCCTCTATCTCTGAACAGTCTGCTGCATCTTGCTTAGGGTGAATATGTATAGGTATAATCTCAAAATCAATTCCAGCTATTTTTTTTACTCTTACAAAGGCATTTAAAGTTACAAGACTGTCCTTTCCTCCTGAAACTCCAACAGCAATTTTATCCCCATCTTCTATCATATTAAATTGATGCATAGCTTTCCCTATAGGATTCCAAAGAGTTTTATCATATCCTTTTGACTGAATAAAAGATAAAATTTCCCTATCATTCATATTTTTAAGAACAACTTTTATCTCTGTAAGCTTTTTTATTTTTTCTAAAGCAGATATACAGTTATTTTCATTGTAATCAATCTCTATATTTAATTTTTCTTTTTTATTTTCCAAAAGTATTTTATCTTCTGAAATATAAAATTTATAATTTCCTTCTGATTTTTCATGAAGTTCTTTTATGTTGTTTATTTTTATCATAATATCCGCCTTTTATTTTTCCTTGTTTCCTCTAGTATATCCCATTACATAATCAATATTTACATTTTTCAGAGAGTTGAAAATGCTCTGTTTTATATTTGGATTTTTTGCTTCTAATTCTTTAAGAAGAAGTTTTATCTCTTTTCTTTTTGAATCAACTTTTCCAGATTCAACAGGACATCCACACCCCATAGCCTTTATATTATTTCTGGCTGTAAAAGAGATAATATCAGATTCTTTTACATATGCCATAGGTCTTATAACAGCAAGTTTTCCACTTGTTGACGGCACTTTTGGAATCATTGTTTTAATTGTTCCTGCATAAAACATATTTATAAGAGCTGTTTCCACAATATCATCAAAGTGGTGTCCCAATGCAAGTTTATTGAAACCAAGCTCCTCAACTTTTTTGTAAAGCACCCCTCTTCTCATTTTTGCACATAAAAAACATGGGCTTTCAGGATCTTCTTGAAAAGCTATCTGCCAAACATTTGAATCAAAAATTTCACAAGGGATATTTAATATTTCCAGATTTTTTTTAAACTGATCTATATCAAGTGCCTGAAATCCTGGATTCATTGAGATGAAAGCTACTTCAAAATTTCTGCTCTTATCTCTTTTTAACTCTTGAAAAAGTTTACAAAGAAGAAGGCTGTCTTTTCCTCCTGAAACTCCCACAGCTATTCTGTCCCCATCTTCAATAAGATTAAAATCATTTACAGCTTTTACAAATTTTCTCCAGATTTTTTTTCTGTATGATGTTCTAAGACTTTCAAGAACAGTATCTTCTTTTAAATCTCTTATATTTTCTGCTTTTATTTCATAATTTTCCATTTCTATATCCTCCAAAAAATACTTAAGAACTATTATATCATAAATTTTATATGGAAAAAATATTTTTATGATATAATATCTTAACAGAAAATTAAATTTATAAGAAAGGATAATATTTTATGAGAGATATAGATTTTAAAATTTTAAAATTTCTTGTTGAAGGAAAAGCATACAGCGATACAGCAGTTATGAAAAATTTGGGAATAACTTTTGAAGAACTTCAAAAATCTTATGAAATTCTTATAGAAGAGGGATATCTTGAATCATATACAGACTATCTTGCAAGAACAAAGAATAGTTTTAATTCAAAAGAAACTGAATGTACATCTTCTTGTGGTAAAAATTGCTGCAGCGATGAAGGAGAGCATTCATGCTCTTCATGTTCAAACAATATTCCTGAAGAGGACTATAAAAATATAAAAGTTATCACAGAAAAAGCTGTAAGAAAATTTGAACTTTAATTTTTCTTTGACTTATAGAAAACATAGGGTATAATAAATATATACGAGAAAGATAATACAGCATTACAGGAGGTAGTTTATGAATTTAAAATTACTAGCTGCAGGAGCAGTCTTAGCATCAACAGTTTCTTTTGGAGCTACTCAACCAGCTCAATTTTCAGTTGTACCTGGAGTACAGTTTGGAGCTACAAAATACGATTCAATAGGAAATTTCAGTTTTAACCTATTAGGAGCTGAAAACAGAAATGTATCTGGTTTTGATTTATCACTTGTAGGTTACAGACAAGTAACAGGAAACTTTAATGGGTTCCATGTGGCTTTATTTGGGCTTGAAGCTTTTAGAGTAAGCGGAAATATGAGCGGAGTTTCTTTATCATTATGGAATGATATCAACGGAAATCTTAACGGAGGAACTCTTGGACTTGTAAATACTGTAGGAGGAAATGCTACTTTCAACCTTGGAGGAGTAAACATAGTTCGTGGAGAGGCTGTTGTTCAGCTTGGACTTGCAAACTATGCTGAATCTGTGAGCGGACTTCAATTTGGTTTTGTAAATGGAACTAAAAATCTTGAAGGTGTTCAGATAGGTTTTGTAAACTATGCTGCTAATGGAGTACTTCCAGTGCTTCCAATTGTAAACTTTAGAAAATCATTCTAATATAGGACTTAAGGAGGAATATGGAGCTGGAAAATTATCAAAACGAGCTGGAAAAAATTTTAAAAGGCTGTGATACTTGTAAGGCTAAAATGTGTAACTTTTGTCCTAATGGAAAAAGAAAAAAATTTTTAAGAGAAAAGATACAAGAAATTTCTCCTGAAAAAGAGAGCTTCTGGGGTAAGATAAAAAGATATTTTAATTCTTAAGAATATAAAAAATTTAAAAATAAGAGCTGCTGCATTTATAATCTGCAACAGCTCTTTATTTATTTCAATAACTAAAATATATTTTTTTATCTTGCCATTGAATATATTTTTGCCATATCCTCTTTGAAAAGTTTTTTAAATGAACCTATAAATCTTGTTTCGATATTACTGCATTTTTCTGCTAACATCTCTACATCTTCATCAGAAAGTTTTATTCCACATTGAGAAATAGATGTAGGCATATCTATTTCTCTATAGAAGTTTTCCATTGCTTCTATACCTTTTAATGCCATCTCTTCATCTGTTCCTATTTTTTCTATATCAAATACATTTTCTGCAAATTGAGCAAATCTTTTTGGATTTTCTTTGCAGACATATCTTGCCCAAGATCCCCAAACAGCAGCAAGTCCTGCTCCATGAGCAATATCATAAACTCCTCCAAGATCGTGTTCCAGTTGGTGAGTTGCCCAATCTCCAATTCCTCCACAGCCAGTTAATCCATTATGAGCCAAAGAACCTGCCCACATAATCTCTGCTCTTGCTTCGTAGTTTTTAGGATTTTCAAGAGATAGTTTTCCATATTTTATCATATTTTTTAAAACTCCCTCTGCTATCCTGTCTGTCATCTCCAGATTTCCAACAGGAGAGAAATATCTTTCCATTGTGTGCATCATAATATCAACAATTCCACAGGCTATTTGATATTTAGGAAGAGTATAAGTAAGCTCAGGATTCATAACAGCAAATTTTGGTCTTGAATTGTCTGAATTATAAGATCTTTTTAGCTGCTCATCTTCTTTAGTAACGACACTTCCTCCGCTCATTTCACTTCCAGCAGCAGCTATTGTTAATATTACTCCAATAGGAGCACATTTTTGTGTTTTAACTTTTCCTATGTAAAGATCCCAAATATCTTCTATATCAGGGTTAGCTATTCCATAACCTATTCCCTTGGCAGAATCTATAACACTTCCCCCACCTACTGCCAAAATAAAATCAACACCGTTTTCCTTAGCAAGTTTTATCCCTTCATAAATAAGAGATAATCTTGGATTTGGTTTAACTCCCCCAAGTTCAACATAAGATATTTTTTCCTCATCTAAAGCATTTTTAACCTTATCAATCAAACCACTTCTTACTGCACTTCCTCCACCGTAATGGATTAAAACTTTTGTTGCTTTAAATTCTTTAATAAGTTTTCCAACATTTTTTTCTTCATCTTTTCCAAATACAACTTTTGTTGGTGTGTAGTAGATAAAATTCTCCATAGCCAAACCCCCTTAGAATGATATTTTTAGTATACCTATATATATAATATCTTCTTTTTATATAGAAATCAATAATTAAATAAAATATATCAATAAAAATATTTTTTATGATATAATTACCTATATTATTTATGATTTTTAAAATATTTTATAAAATGTGGAGATAGTTATGGAGCTTGTGATAAAATCTTTTGATGAATTAACAAAAACAGAACTTTATGAAATATTAAAAGTTCGTGTAGAAGTATTTGTGGTAGAACAAAAATGTCCCTACCAAGAGGCAGATGGGATAGATTATAAAAGTCTGCATATGTTTTACAGAGATGATAATAAAATTCTTGCTTATTTGAGAATATTTGAAAGAGAAGAGGGAACTGCTCAAATAGGAAGAGTTTTAACTGTTGAACGTGGAAAAGGATTTGGAGGGAAGCTGTTAAAAGAGGCTGTTGCTCTGATAAAAAATCAAATTAAGCCAAAGAAAATCTATCTTGAAGCACAGTGCTATGCAGTTGGCTTCTATGAAAAAGAGGGATTTAAGGTTTGCTCAGAAGAGTTTCTTGAAGACGGAATTCCCCATGTAAAAATGATTTTAGAATTATAAATTTATTTTGCCATAATAAAATATCAATGATGTATATGTATAGAAAATATATAAAAAATTTTTTATTTAAAGTAGTTTTATTTCTTTATTTTTCCTTTTCAAAATTATTTTAAAGGTGTATAATAAAAATAATTAATTTTAGTAGGGGGGGAAGAATATGAAAAAAATATTAGTTTTATTGTGCTTAATTTTTTGTGTTGGCTGTGCAAATACGGCAATAAAACCTGAAGCATATCCAAAAGAAAAATTGAATACTTATAGGACAAGTAAAAATGCTGAATTTGTAGGTATAAAAAATAATGAATTATTTAAAAATTCTTATGGTTATTCTTATTTTACAGAAAATATGGCAATAATATTTGAAAAGCAAAAATTGATGAAAGATAAAAGTGGATATTTGGCTGATGAGATTAATTTAACATCTTTGAAAGAGTATAACACAGATAGTAGATATGTAGTTTTTGCTGAAATTAAAAATTACGATTATTTGATAACTGAAAATAAGGAAGATATAGATGGTTTAACTCATGCAGTTCTTGGTTTATACACACTTGGTATTGGGAATGTAGTAGCTGAAACTTATGCTAGTACAAATAGACAAACATATATAGGTTATAATTTAGAAGCTAATTTTTATTTATATGATAAAAAAACAGAAAGAGTCATAAAAAAAATTCCTGTTACTGTGAAAGATAGGACTACTATAGATGGTTCTTGGAGCAATACAGATGAAAATGGTCAAAAAATTATATCTAATAATTATTTAAATTATATATATAATCTTATTGGTGAGCAATTAAAATCTAAATTATAAAAAGAGCTGAGTAATTTTACTCAGCTCTTTCCAAATTATCCTATTTTAATTTAGGGAAATATTTTGTATGAAGAAGCTCATGTGCTTTACGGCTCATTGGGTAATCAAGATATTTATCATAGATTGCCTTTACTGAAGGGTTTTCATGTGCTCTTCTGATAGGAAGTTGTTCATCGATAGCGTTAAGTCCTTCTGCTCTTTTCTTTAATACTTCAAGTTTTTTAAGAGCTTTAGGCTGCCCTCCTCCACCGATACATCCACCTTTACAAGCCATGATTTCAATAGCGTGATAGAATTCTTCTCCTGCTCTTATCTTGTCAAGCATTTTTCCTGCTTCTTCAAGTCCGTGAGCAATACCAATTCTAAGCTCGATATGACCGATTTTAAGATCAGCACTTCTGAATCCTTCCCATCCTCTTAATTCATGGAATTCGATGTTATCAAGTTTTTCTCCTGTAATCATTTCAACAGTAGTTCTTGTTGCAGCTTCGATAACTCCTCCTGTTCTTCCGAAGATTATTCCTGCTCCAGAATATTCTCCTAAAGGACTGTCAAATTCTTCATCATCAAGAGATTTAAGGTCGATATTTGATTCTTTGAATATTTTAATAAGTTCTCTTGTAGTGATAACGAAGTCTGTATCGTAGTTATCTCCTCTTGAGAATTCTTGTCTTGATGCTTCGTATTTTTTAGCAAGACAAGGCATTATTGCCACAACAGAGATTTGTTCTCTTGTAAGTCCAAGATTTTTTCCCCAGATATCTTTTGCAACTGTAGAGAAAATTTCCATTGGAGATTTTACAGATGATGGAACATCAAGCATATCAGGATAATTTTGCTCGAAGAATTTTATCCATGCAGGACAACAAGATGTAAGGATTGGAAGTTTTACAGTGTCGTCTCCTTTGTAGAATCTTTCAAGTCTTGATTGGAATTCAGTAGCTTCTTCCATTACTGTAAGGTCAGCAGCCCAGCTTGTGTCAAATACATAGTCAACACCTATTTTTTTAAGGGCAGCTACAAGTTTTTTCTCAACGTTTTCTCCAGCTTCAAATCCAAATGCTTCTCCAATTGCTACTCTTACAGCAGGAGCGATTTGTGCTACAACTGTTTTGTTAGGAGTTGCAATGTTTCTTAACAATTGGATTGTGTGATCTCCTTCAAAGATTGCACTTACAGGACAAGCTATAACACATTGTCCACAGTGAGTACATTTTGTGTTGTCAATTTTATGTTTCTTTTTAAGTTCTCCTGAAATACAGTGAACAGGACATACTCTTGCACAAGCTGTACATCCGATACATTTATCAGTTATTCTGAATTTTAGAAGTTGGATACATTGTCCTGCAGGACAGTTTCCTTCTTCAATATGTTCTTCAAATTCGTGGTAGAATTTGTCGATAGCTTCTAAAACAAGGTTGTGTTGTTGTTTTAAAGTATCTTTTATAGTTGAACAAAGCTGTCTTAAAAGGAAAATATCTCTCATGTTTGCTTTTCCTTTAGAAATTCTGTCAAGAACTCTCCATGTTCTTTCGATTTCATATTGAACTCTTGAATATTCTAAGTAACCTCTTTGCTGCATTTTTCCTAATAAAAATTCAACATAGAATTTTGCAAAAGAGATAATACAATCCTCTTCAGAAAGAATTATAATATTTCTGCTTGTATGATTATTAAATAAGCTGAAATCCAAAGGTTTAACAAGGGCTTCCTCACCGATAAATCCTCCGAATGGAAGTCCAAACTGAGCTGCTTTAAATTTCTTTTTACCGACAATACCTCCTGCTAATTCTATTAAATCAGCTAAAGTACCATTTTCAGGCATATCGTATACTCCAGGATTACATACTCTCCCTGAAATTGCTATGGCATTTTGCCCTTCGTGGATAGCCTTTCTTAACTCCTCTTCAGCAGTAGTTGCGAAAACAGAACCAACAGAACTCTGTATTATTATTTGTTTGCCAGAATTGCTTAACATTTTACCTCCCTAAATATATCTATAAATCATAATGCTGATATTATACCTTTTTTTTCAAAAAAAGGAAACAAAAAAATTAAGTTAAACTTAACAAAATGATGTTCTGGTCAAATTTTGACAGATTATTTTGTTTTTTGATTAAAAAATAATCTTAAGTGATATAACTTTTTCTTTTTATTTAATTACTTTATCAGAAATCTCTATTTCGCTTTCATAAATTTTTATCATATGTGCTTTTCCGTCAGCAGGAAAGCTGAAAGTAGCTTTTACTGCTGTTTTTTTGGGAATATTAATATCTCTGTATGGATTTTGAGCAAAAACAGCAAATCCCTCAGTATCTAAAAGCTGCAGAGATTTTTGTTCGTTAAGATTTGTAAGTCTTATCATTTTATCTGTTTTATTTTTTAAACCTACAACTACTTTGTATTCCATCTCATCTTCTGTTACTGCAAGAACTTCAGCTTTTATATTTTTTTCAAACTGCTCTTTGTCATAAATTATAAAAGCATCGTCAATACTTGTACCATCTTTTCTTCCTGTATCAACTCCCTCTTTTACACCTTTTAAAACATCTTTTCCAGTAGATACAACTCCAGACACTACTGATGATACAGCTTTTGTGACATTAGATTGCTCTTCTGCATATGCCACCATAGATACTAATAATCCTAATACAAAAATTAGTTTTTTCATAATTTTCCCCCTTATCTCAATTTTTTTATTATAGCTTTTTTGTTTTAATTTCTTTAATAGCTTTTTCTAACTCTCTTATATCAAAATCTATACAACAAGAAGATAAATTTTTGTCTTTATAAATAACTTTTAAAATTTTACTCTTTTCAAAAATTTCCATTTCATTATCTATAAGAAGTATAAATATCTCATTAGGTTTATATATGTTTACTACTCCAATTCGTTCAAATTCAATAGGGTGCTCTGTTACTAATTTTACTTCTGTTTTCTGTAGTGTTTTATCCTCGGCAGTTTCTTCAGTAAAAGTAGGATATTCTTCTGTTAATATATAAAGAGAATGATAATTAAGAATCCCGTTATAAGAACCTTTTCCTATATAAAGAGTCCCTTTTTGAGATGGTTCTGATTTTATTGAATTAGTAAAAATCATATCGTAGTTTTTATCAAATTTCCATTCTGCAAAAGAGGAGACAGATAAAATTAAAAAAATTATTATTTTAAAAAATTTTTTCATTTTTTCTCCATAATTATTAAATTATTTTTTTAATGGTGTTTCATTTAAAAGCTGTACTTTAAAAGCCCTGTTTTCTAAATCAAAATAGATAGTTATACTTCTTTCGTTGTTATCTATATTATGTTCTGTTGAAATTCCAAATTCAGGGTGATTTCTATAATTTGTTGGAAAATGTTCCCACCCATCACTTCGAGTATAATCTTTAAATAAAATATCAGATGTTAAGCTACTTAATTCTTTATTATTTAATTTTATACTTGAACATTTTTTATCATAAAAAGCAGTAATAGAATTAACTACTCCATCTTCTATTTTTTTATATGGCTTATCACTTTCTATATCTTGATTTGCAATTGTAACTTCTAAAAATACTCCATTTTTTTCTAAAAGTCTAATAATTTTTCCACCGTTAAGAATACCTTTACCATCTTTTGATAATGACCAATCTGTTCTTATAGCATAATAATCTTCTCCAACTAATGGATTTAAAAAATATGGTTTTTTATCACTTATAACCCACCCATCATCAATAAGTTGTTTTAATGTACTTGGAACAGAAAAATATGTATCATTGATAGTAAGCCCAAATTCAAAATTATTTTTTACCATCTCATTATCACTCTCCTTAGTTACTCCATATATATTTATGGAAATAACTAATAAAAAACAAGTTATAACCATTAAATATTTTTTCATTTTCTCCTCCTAATTTTAAGAATGATCTTTTACAGATACAGTTATATCAAAAAATTTCTGTAACACATTATTTTCTCTATAATAATCATCTTTCAAGTTCTTTTGAAAAATCTTCTGAATTTTCTGATATTACAATCTTATCATCAGAAATCTCTTCTATAGTTATTTTCTCATCACTTTCACTGATAGTGATATTATCAGAATTTCCAGAAATAGTTCCATCAGGATTAAAGAAATTTTCTTCAACTATCTGCCCATCTTTTATAACAGCTTTTAATTGTGGATTTCCGTCTTCATAGTATACTTCGTAAATTCCTTCTGGAGTATTATTTTTAAATTCCTGTCTTGTCCATATATTTCCATTTCTATGATAATCTTCTTTTATACCATTAAGTTCCCCATCTTTGTAGTTAACTTTGGAAACAAGATTTTTATCTTCATTAAAATATTGCCATTCCCCCTCTTGAAGATTGTCTTTATAGAGTCCTGTCAATTTAAGATTTCCGTTTTCATAATATTCATCAAATTTCCCATTTAAATTTCCATTTTCATAATTTGCTATAGCTCGTGTATGCCCATTAGGAAAACAATATTTAAATTCTCCATGAAGCACTCCATTTTTATAGACAGCTTTGGCTCTTAAATTTCCTGTATCAGAATAATATTGTTCTGTAACTCCATCTCTTTCTCCATCTTTAAAGTTAGCATCATCTACAAGGATTCCCTCTTCTGTATACAGTTGGAAAACTCCATTTTGTTTTCCATCTTTCCAATGTCCAATCTCCTTAATATTATTTTTGTAATAAATAATATTTAAGCCGTCAAGTTCCCCGTTTTTATAAGAATAAATATTTGTATAATCTTCACTTGCTTCTTTAATTCTTCCACTGAAAAGTTTTTCCTTCTCATCATAGAGCTTTCCATTAAGATTTTTTACTTGTTCATTACTGACAGCAGGAAGATATTTAAAAAATGAATATTTATTTTTATAAATATAGCTTCCAATTCCAACACCAACTAATAAAACTACTCCTAATATAATTTTAGTTTTCATAGTAATACCTCCTGTTGTGAATAAATATTTAAAAGATTAAACCAAATATTTTTCTTATTATTGAAATTCCTAAAAAGACTGCTCCTATAATTATTAAAATATATTCTCTGCCTTTGTTAGCTCCATCTTCTGCAATCCAATACTCTTTTGGATTATCTTTACTAACTAAAATTCTGTAATCTTTTCCAACTTCGTATTCCACTAGATTAATATCTTTTATTTTTTTCATAAATTTTCTGGTTTTTTCAGGCATCTCGTCAACATCTATATTTTTTAATTCCTCTTTTGCTCTGTTGTTATATACTCCTCTGTATTCTTCTTCATAAGTTATTCCGTCCACAACATATTTGAAAACGGGATAATATTTATTAATATTTGGAGAGTAGCTATATCTTACAAGAGTTCCTGTTGTATAGAAACTTCCTTCAACAGCTTTGTTATACTGAAAAATATTAAAACTACCTATAGCAATTAATATGATTCCTATAAAAGTTGTCATAATTACCAGCTCCTTTAAAAAAGTTTTGGCTAGAAAGCTCCTCCGCCGCCGCGTCCCCCTCCGCCGCCGGAAGAACCGCCGGAAAAACCTCCTCCTCTTCCGCTGGAAGATGAGCGTCTGCTATTTGCCAAAGCTGAAGTTGAACGATTTACTGCATTTGTTGTAGTTCTTTCAATGTTTCTGAAAGCTCTGTTTGTTCCATACATATACATAAGAGGCATTCTTCTGTGGAAACTATCTATATTGTTGTTTCTCAAATCGCTCTCTTTGAAAATTTTTCTGTATCCAGCTGCTACTTTTTCAGCAACTCCAAGAGCTATTGCATAAACAAAATAGTGTTCCCAAATATGAATTGAAGCAAGTTTTGCCTCTTCTAGATTGCTGTAATCAATAAGGAATTTTTTAAAAGCATTCCATCTGCTTTTTAATTGTTCAGCCTTAAGGGAGTATCTTCTTCTTGATACTACAAAAATTACTGTAAGAAAACTTACAAAAGGAAAGATTATAAATCTTCCATCATTGAAAAATGTAGCTGCTGTAATACTTAAAGGAATTGCGGATATAAGGGTTATAATTCCTAAAGCAATAGGAAGTTTTTTTGGCTTTTCTTTTGCAAATCCAACCTTAGTAAGATCTGTTCTTACCATTCCAAGCCATCTTTCATATTCTCTTCCAAATTCCAAAGCATTTTTTTTGTTTGAAATATATCTTTCAACCTCTTCCATAACAACTTGCTCTCCATCTCCCAAATCATTAATATACCAATCAACTACAAATTTTTCATAGTTTTTAAGAGATGAAAAATCTTGTGAAATAAGTTTTAAAACAGTTCTGTTATTTTCTTTTTCCTCAATCATTTCAAAAATATCTTTTCTCACTAAATCCATAACTGTTGCAAAAAGAAGATTAGGTTTCATTCTTCCGTTAGAAACTATTGCCCCTGCCACAGCAGGAGTAAAATCATCAGGAAGTTCTCTGAAATATTCTCCATATTCATTTTCAACTTTGTATTTTTTTCCATTTTGAAAGTATGCAAATAAAATTATAAAAATATACCAGCAAACAATTCCCCCAAAAGCTATATCAGCAAAAGTACCTTTCATTTTAGCAAACTCTCTCTGTCTGTTTGCTTTATCTGCAAGTTCTGCTTCCATTTTCATAATTTTATCAAATCCTTTTTCTTTTTTAATAAGAGCAGGATTTATATGAGCCACAAGATTTTTAGGAAAAAGGATATTTGTTTCTACAAATTCTCCAGGATAATAATCTTTAAGAGTATAGAGAATCTCTTTTCCGTTTATAATATCCACATTTCCAGTAAGAGGTCCATGTCCAAAAGCTTTTATATCATTTTTATCTATCTCTTTTGGAAGAATAATTTTTACTTGTATATTTTCTATATTTGTCTGCCAGTTTTTTCCTACCATTTTTCTGTTAAACTGGGCAATATCATCATAAACTGTTACTCCTTGTGAAAGTGTATAGGAAAATAAAAACCATTTTTTCTCTTCATTCATTGGAAAATAAAGTTTTATTTTTCTTAATTTATCATTATCTTCTAACGAATATGTCCCCCTTTGTCCTGTTCCGTTTCTTTTTGCAGGGATAAATTCACTGTTTTTTTCATAGTAAACTTGAAGATTTTTTAAGTTTCCATATCCTTTATAGTCAATATTATAAAGGATACCGTTGATATCATAAGCATCATATTCAACAAGTTCGGTTACATCAACACTTCCATCTTTATTTATCTGTGCTGTAATATCAAGATTTGTTACTCTGTAGTAAGGTTCAGCAAAAGATATTATTGATACAGATACAAAAAGCAGCAGTGTGAAGATTTTTGCCAATGAAATTTTTACTTTTCTCATAAACTCTCCTTCCAAAATTACAGCATAAATCAAATTTTTATTTATTTTAATATTTTAATAAGTCGTAATTGTGTCAAAATCAATATATAGATTATTTTATATATATTATTCTGCAAAAATATAGAAAATCCTGTTTTTTGTATTATTATTTTCTTATTCCTCTGTCTTTTTTTGCATCTTCCACTCTCTGTTTATAGTTCAGAGATTTGATTTCACGATACATTACATAAAGAGCAGTAAGTCCAGCTATTGTATCAGAGATAGGGAAACTAAGAAGTGCTCCCATTGCTCCCCATTTAAGAGGAAGGATATATGCAAGAGGGATTGAAAGAACAACCAGTCTTAAGAAAATAAATCTTGATGTTATATATCCTTTTCCTACAGCCTGAAAATAGTTTGTACATGAAAGATAAACTGCTGTACTTATCATAAATCCCAAATGGATATGGATACCTTTTACAGTGTAGCTGATAAGTTCATGGTCATTCTTTACAAAAAAACCAGCCATAAAAGGTGCTTTTAAAACAATGGTACTTACAAGAATAATAGAGGCAACTGCTGTTATGGAAATAGAAGCAAAAAATGTATCTTTAACTCTTTTATAGTTTCTTGCTCCCCAGTTATATGAAAGAATAGGCTGTCTTCCCTGATTCATTCCAACATAGCTTGTATTTATAAAGTTTCTCAAAATAGACATAATACCCATTGCAGCAAGAGCTATCTCTCCTCCGTAACGAACAAGCTGAATATTTAAAACATATACATACAGCCCATTTAAAAATTGATTTAGAAAGGCTGAAATTCCAATAGATAAAATCCCTTTAAATATATTCAGATTAAATTTAATATATCTTTTTTCCAGTTTTAAAAGATTACTTGCAGAAAAATATCTTATAAGAAGTATAGCTGGAATTATATTTGAAACAGATGTTGCAAGGGCAGCTCCCTTCATTCCCCAAGGGATAACAACCACTAAAAGATAATCAAGAATAATATTTGCAAAAGCTGAGGAAAGATTTATTATCATAGACATAACTGGATTTCCTTCAAGCCTTACAAAAGAACAGAAAGCTGTAAAAATAAGCTGAAATATTATAGAGGGAAAGAAAAATAGATTATAATCTACAGCATATTGAAGATTATTCTCTCCGGCTCCTAAAAATTTTGCAATGGGGACTTGAAAAAGAAGTCCGAAAATTGTATAAAAAGCTCCTACAGCAATTATTATATACATAGAAGTTCCTAAAACTTTTCTTGCTCCGGCAATATCCTCTCTTCCCATTTTTATCCCTGCAAGAGCAGCTCCCCCTATACTGAACAGCATACCTGTAGCATTAAGAAGCAATATAAGAGGAAAAATAACAGCTATTGCCCCTATCCCGTTTCTCCCTACAGCCTGTCCTATAAAATATCTGTCTGTAACATTATATATAATGATAGTCAGAGCTGAAATTGTAGAGGGAACGGAAAATCTTATAAGCATTGGAAGAAGTTTTCCTTCTTTAAATTCTTTTTCCTGTGGTGTCATTTTTACCTTCCTTTTTTATTTTGCTTTGCATTAAATAAATATTCTGTTTATATTATACTTTTAATAGAATGGTTTCGTCAACACAGAAGAGGCAATAATATATAAAAAGCTCTGTTTTTTAAAACAGAGCTTCAATCTTATTTTTTTTCTTCTTTTTTTGTTTCTGTTACTTTTGTTTCTTTTACTTCCTTTGCCTCTTTAACTTCTTTTTTCTCTTTAGTTTTTCTTCTGCCTCTAGTTTTTTTAGTTCTTGCATCTGTAAGAGCCTCTTCTAATTTTTTACCACATTTAAATCTTACAGTTACCCTAGGAGCTGTTTTTACAGGTTCATGAGTTTTTGGATTGACTGGATTTCTCTTTTGGACTGTTTTTACAGAGAATGTTCCAAGCCCTCTGAAAATAACGGTATCATTTTTTATAAATGCTTTTTCTATAAGTTTTAAGAACATCTCTACCTGTTTTTTTCCCTCTTCCCTTGCTTCGATACCATATTCTTGACAATATAATTCAACGAACTCCTTTTTTACCATAATTATCCCCCCTACATTTTTTTAAATATACATTACCCCGATGTATATTAATGTTCCCTTATTATATCACTATATTTATTATATGATAATAGATTTTTACAAAAAAATAATTTTTTTGTTTTTTATAACTATTCTTTTTTCCTTACTTTTGAAATTTTCTTTACAAAAAATTTTTAAGAGATAAAATTTTCTTTTAAATTTTTAAATTTCAGAATGTAAATTTGACATTTTGAGGTTTAGCATATATCATTATTTATGAAAATATTAAATCGTTTAGGAGGAAAGAAGTTGAACAGAGATCTAACTGAAGGAAATATTACTAAAACTATGCTTTTATTTGCTTTGCCTATGATAGCAGGAAATATTCTTCAGCAGTTTTATAATATAGCGGATACTCTTATTGTAGGAAAGTTTTTGGGAGCTGATGCTTTGGCTGCTGTGGGAGCTTCCTATGCTCTTATAATTTTTCTTACTTCTGTTCTTTTAGGACTTTGTATGGGAAGCGGAGCACTTTTTTCCATAAGGTTTGGAGAAAAAAATATTGAAAAATTAAAAGCTGGAATTTTTGTTTCCTTTGTTCTTATAGCTTGTGTAGCAGTGGTTATAAACATATTTTCTTTTGTTTTCATTGATAAGATTATAAATTTTATGAGAATTCCTCAAAATATTTTTCAAATGACAAAAGATTATCTTTGGATCATTTTTATAGGGATAAGTTTTACTTTTTTATATAACTTTTTTGCTTCCCTTTTGAGAGCTTTGGGAAACTCAGTAGTTCCTCTTGCTTTTCTTTCTGTTTCAGCTGTTGTAAATATAGTTCTTGATCTGTGGTTTGTTATAGGATTTGAGTGGGGAGTAGAGGGAGCAGCAGCAGCTACTGTTATTGCTCAAGGAATATCAGGAATAGGGATTACAGTCTACACTGTTTATAAATTTTCGTGGATATTTTCAGGGATTTCAAAAAATTTTTTCACTGTAAAAATATTAAAAGAGATCTCCCAATATTCTTTTCTTACTTGTATGCAGCAGTCTATTATGAATCTTGGTATACTTATGGTGCAGGGGCTTGTAAACATTTTGGTACAGTTATAATGGCAGCTTTTGCAGCAGCTGTTAAGATAGATTCTTTTGCCTATATGCCTGTTCAGGATTTTGGAAATTCTTTTTCCACATTTATTGCTCAAAATTATGGAGCTGGAGAGAGTAAAAGAATAAGAGAAGGGATAAAAAAAGCTGTTAAAATATCAACAGGTTTTTGTATTTTTATATCAGGAGCAGTATATATCTATGCAGAAAAACTTATGCTTATTTTTATTCAGCCAAATGAAAAAGAGATAATAGCAGAGGGAGTGAGATATCTTCGTACAGAGGGACTGTTTTATTGGGGGATAGGGTGTTTATTTCTTTTATACGGTTTTTTTAGAGCTGTAGAAAAGCCAGGAATATCTCTTATTCTTACGATAATCTCTCTGGGAACAAGGGTTGTCTTATCCTATTCCCTTGTATCAATTGACTCTATAGGCGTTAAAGGGATATGGTGGTCTATTCCGATAGGGTGGATACTTGCAGACTTGGCAGGATTTTTATATTACTGCAGAAACAAAGAAAAATTCAATAGGAAGCTTAAATTTTGAAAATAAAATTCATAAAATATTATATCTCTGTATTAAAAATGCAAAATCTATTGTAATATTTCGAGAAATGTATTAGAATATAATCAGAAGAACAACATAATTTATGTTTGAAAAAAGGAGAATGCTATGAAAGAGTTACTTTTAAAAAATGGAAAAATAGTTTTAAAAGACAGAGTAATAGAGGGAGATGTTCTTGTTGCTGATGGTATTATAAGAGATATCATTGAAAAGAAAAGCCCTGTAAAAGCTGAAACACTTGAAGTTGAAAATACAATAGATTTAGAAGGAAAATATCTTGTTCCTGGATTTATAGATGTGCATATTCACGGAGCAAACGGAGCAGATGCTATGGATGGAACAGCTGAAGCTCTTAAAACAATATCATCTTTTATTGCTACAAAAGGAACTACAAAATTTTTAGCTACAACACTTACAAGTTCAAAAGAGGAGCTGAAAAATGTTCTTAGAATAGCTGCTGATCTGCAAAATAAAGAGATTGATGGAGCAACAATATTTGGAGTACACATGGAAGGGCCTTATTTTGATATTGAATACAAAGGAGCACAAAACGAAAAATATATGAAACCTGCTTCATCAAATGAGATAAAAGAATATCTTGATGTTAAGCCAGGACTTGTAAAACTTATGTCTTTATCTCCACATACAGAACAATCTTTAGAAACAGTAAGATTTTTAAAAGAAAATGGAGTTATTGTTTCTGTAGGACACTCTGCAGCTAAATTTGCTGATGTAATGAAGGCTGTGGAAAATGGACTTTCTCACTCTACTCATACTTTTAACGGAATGAGAGGAATAAATCACAGAGAGCCAGGAGTAGCTGGAGCAGCTCTTATCAGTGATGATATTTATGCAGAGGTTATTTTTGACAAAATCCATATTCACCCAGAAGTAGTAAGACTTATGTTAAAAGCAAAAGGAACAGATAAAGTAGTATGTATAACTGATTCAATGGCTGCAGCAGGGCTTCCTGACGGAGATTATAAATTAGGAGAGTTAGATGTATATGTTAAAGGAGCAGAAGCAAGACTTAAAATGAATGATGCTCTTGCAGGAAGTGTTCTTACTCTTGACAAAGCTTTCAGACATATAATGGAATTAGGATATTCTATAAATGATGCAGTAAGAGTTACAAGTACAAATGCTGCTACAGAATTTGGACTTAATGCAGGAATGATTGAAGTTGGAAGAGAGGCTGACTTTGCTGTTCTTGACAATAGTTATAATGTGGACATGACTATTGTAAATGGGAACATTAAATTTCAGAAATAGTTAAAAACTGAACTTAAAAGCCGCTATCTGTTTAGCGGTTTTTTTATTTATTAAGATATGCTGTTTTAGAGCATGGATTTTTTACAGTAATGATTTCTGTATATTATTTCATGAACATTTAAAAAAAGTTATGTTTTTTAAATATTTTTTTGTAACGAAAATTACAGAGATTATAAACATACACCTTGCTCTTAAATGTACAGATATTGAAACTTTGAAAATAATCCTAAAAAATTTTACAGAAATATGGTAAAATTATTAGTAACTTAGTATTAGATAAATTAGGAGGAACATTGAAAGAAAAAGGTAACATAATACTAAAAGTAAAAGAGCAGAATGAATTAATGAAATTTTTAATAGAAAATCTGCCTGGTAAAAACAGAAACAACATAAAATCACTTTTAAAAAACAAACAGGTGTTAGTAGACAGAATGCCTATATCTCAGTTTAATCACATTGTAGAGCCTGGACAGGAGATAATGATTACAAGATCAAGACTTCAGGAAAAAGAGATAAAGGGAATAAAAGTGGTTTACGAAGATGAATATCTGATTGCTGTTGAAAAATCTTCGGGAATACTTTCTATTGCAACAGACAAAGAGAGAGATAAGACAGCATATAATATGGTAAAAAATTATGTAAAATCAAGAAATCCTCATGAAAAGCTGTTTATAGTACACAGACTTGACAGAGAAACTTCAGGGGTTATGATTTTTGCAAAAACAGAAGAGATGCAGCAAATTCTTCAAACAAACTGGCAGGATATGGTTTTGGAGAGAACATATGTGGCAGTTGTTGAAGGAAAAGTTGAGAAGAACAGTGATACAATCATCTCATATTTAAAAGAAAATTCGGCTATGGTTACTTTTTCAAGTGAAAAAGAGATAGAGGGTTCTAAAAAAGCCATCACTCATTACAATGTTTTAAGAAGAAGCAGAGGATTTTCACTTGTAGAAGCAAAAATAGAAACAGGAAGAAAGAATCAGATTCGTGTACATATGCAGACACTAGGGCATAGTGTTGTAGGAGATAAAAAATACGGAGCAACTACAAATCCTTTAGGGCGTTTAGGACTTCATGCTAAATCAATCGTATTCAAACATCCAAAAACAGGAAAAATTCTTTCATTCCAAACAGGAATACCTGTAAAATTTTTATCTATGTTTAAAAAATAAGTTTTAAATTAAAAGGGTCAGGGGGCGGTTTAGTTGATACTTATAAGTTCATGCCTTGCAGGAATAAACTGCAAATACAGTGGAAAAAATAATCATCATCCATGTTTTGAAAATCTTGTTAACAGTGGAAAAGCTGTCCCTGTGTGTCCTGAGCAGCTTGGAGGGTTAAAAACTCCCAGAGAACCAGCAGAAATAATGAAAGATGAAGCTGAAAATCTTAAAGTAGCTACAAAAACAGGAACAGATGTTACAAAGGAATATATTCTTGGAGCAGAGAGAGCTTTGGCTGTTGCAAAGGCGTTGGGTATTACCACAGCTGTTCTTCAGAGCAGAAGTCCCTCATGTGGATGTGGGAAAATATATGATGGAACATTTTCCAAGAATTTAATAGTTGGTAACGGGATTACTGCGGATTTGTTTATAAAAAATGGTATAAAAGTTTTTTCCAGTGAGGATTATCTGGCACAGTTTTTCAATGACCAAGTATAACAGCTTGGTTTTTTGTTTATTATATATAAATATGGTTCATCAAATACTAACGGGGTGAAAAAAATGGTTACAAAAAATTCTTTAAGTTTTAGTGATGAGATGAAACAGTTTCACGAAAAAATAAATCCAAGGCTTCATCATCTTTTAGGAAGTAAGCTTACAAAAAGCAAGGGAGCAGCTGGAGCAGAATTTAAAGTATGGGCTCCAAATGCACAGGAAGTAAGAGTTGTAGGTGAATTTAATAAATGGAATGGGAAAAAACATCTGATGAAATTTGATCCTTTTCAAGGAATTTGGTCAATTTTTATTCCTGGTTTAAAAGAGGGAGATATTTATAAATATGAGATTCTTCCTAAAAAAGGAAAAAAATTTTTAAAATCAGATCCCTTTGCTTTCTTTTCAGAATTAAGACCAAATACAGCTTCTGTAATAAAAGATGTACTTTCAGAATATCCGTGGGAGGACAGCGAGTGGCTTGAAAAAAGAGCAGAATGGAACTCTTATGAGAAACCTATGAATATATATGAACTTCATCTTGGTTCTTGGAAAAAAAGACCTGTTGAAAAAGAAGAGGGAAAAGAAAAAGAGGAAGATGGTAGAGGATTTTACACATATAGAGAGATAGCCAAAAAACTTATCCCATATATTCAAGAGATGGGGTATACTCATATAGAAGTGATGCCTCTTGCAGAACATCCATTAGATGCTTCATGGGGATATCAGGTTACAGGATATTTTTCTATGACAAGCAGATATGGAGAGCCTGAAGATTTCAAATATTTTGTAAATGAACTTCATAAAGCAGGAATCGGAATTATAATGGACTGGGTTCCAGGACATTTTTGTAAAGATTCTCATGGATTGTATAGATTTGACGGAACTCCTCTTTATGAATATGAAGATGACAGAAGAGGAGAGAATTATGGCTGGGGAACAGCAAACTTTAATTTAGGAAGTCCTGAGGTAAGAAGTTTTCTTGTTTCAAATGCTGTATTCCTGTATGAAGTGTATCATATAGATGGAATAAGGGCAGATGCAATTTCCAATGTTATATACATGGAATATGGAAAACCAGAAATTCATGGGCTTAAAAATAAATATGGAGGAGATGAAGATTTAGAAGCTATTGAATTTTTGAGAGAGCTTAACAAAACAGTTTTTGAACACTTCAAAAATCCTCTTATGATAGCAGAAGAGGCTACAGCTTGGCCTCTTGTAACAAGACCTTCATATATAGGAGGGCTTGGATTTAACTATAAATGGAATATGGGTTGGATGAATGATATGCTTAAGTATATGGAACTTGACCCTATTTACAGAAAATACAATCATAATCTGATAACTTTCTCTTTAATGTACAGTTTTTCAGAAAACTTTATTCTGTCCCTTTCTCATGATGAAGTGGTTCATGGTAAAAAATCACTTCTTGATAAGATGTTTGGACATTATGAAAATAAATTTGCATCTCTTAGAATGTTTTATGGATATATGTACACACATCCAGGGAAAAAACTTCTGTTTATGGGAGGAGAATTTGGGCAGTTTATTGAATGGAGATTTTATGAGGAGCTGGAGTGGAAGCTTCTTAAATACCCAATACATGACAGCATGAAATCTTATGTAAGAGATCTTAACCATCTTTACAAGAGAGAAAAAGCTCTTTGGGAACTTGACTGTACAAGTGATGGATTCCAATGGATAGATCATAATAATGCAGATCAAAGTATTATATCCTATGTGAGAAAGAGCAGAGATAAAGATGATTACCTAGTGATTATCTGCAACTTTACCCCTGTTCGTTACTCTAACTTTAAAGTGGGTATTCCAAGAATCACTGATTATGAAGAGATATTTAACAGCGACAGAGATATTTATGGAGGTTCTAATGTAAGAAATATGGGAATAATCAAACCTCTTACAGAAGAAAAACATGGTATGCCGTATTCTGTATCTTTGGAGATTCCTCCACTGTCAACAATAATCTTAAAGCCTAAATTTGCTTCAAAAAATGGTAATTTTAGTAAGTTAATAAAATGAAATAATTTATAATTCATACAAAAACTGAAAACTAGGAAGGAGTAGATATTTATGAAAAAAGAAATCGTTGCAATGGTCTTAGCCGGTGGACAAGGAAGCAGACTAAAACTATTAACTAAAAACAATGCAAAACCTGCTGTTCCTTTTGGGGGAAAATATAGAATTATAGATTTCCCTTTAAGTAACTGTACAAATTCTGGTATTGATACAGTAGGAGTATTGATCCAATACAAACCTCAAATTCTTAATAACTATATCGGAATAGGTAGAGCTTGGGACTTAGACAGAAACTTTGGAGGAATAAGCTTACTGCCTCCATATATGCGGGAAACAGGTGGTTGGTGGTATAAGGGAACTGCTAACTCAATATATCAAAATATGGACTTCATTGATGAATATGATCCTGAATATGTTCTTATCCTTTCAGGAGATCACATTTACAAAATGGACTACAATAAAATGCTTGATTACCATAAAGCACACAACGCAGATGC
The DNA here is from genome assembly GCA_019416865.1 of Fusobacterium sp. Taxonomy (GTDB): domain Bacteria; phylum Fusobacteriota; class Fusobacteriia; order Fusobacteriales; family Fusobacteriaceae; genus Fusobacterium_B. The sequence continues at coordinate 14,379 of DXWL01000007.1, read as the reverse complement.
TACAATAGCAGTTATAGAGGTTTCTCTTAAAGAAGCTTCAAGATTTGGAATTATGAATGTTAATGAAGATAAACAAATCTATGAATTTGAAGAAAAACCTGCTAATCCAAAAAGTACACTTGCTTCAATGGGAATATATATTTTCAACTGGAAAACTCTTAAAAAAGCATTGATAGAAGATGAAGCAAACTCTGAATCTTCAAATGACTTTGGAAAAGATATTATTCCTAAACTTTTAGGAGAAAACAAAAAATTTATGGCTTACCCATTTAAAGGATACTGGAAAGACGTTGGAACAGTAGAAAGCTTATGGGAAGCTAATATGGATTTATTAAATAAAGATGTAGACTTTGATATTTATGATAAAAACTGGAAAATTTATTCACAAGCACATAACAAACCAGGTCAAGTTATAGGAGAAACAGCTAAAATTAAAAACTCTCTTATTACAGAAGGGTGTGTAATTGAAGGGGAAGTTGAAAACTCAGTTCTATTTTCAGGAGTACACATAGAAAAAGGAGCTAAGGTTACAAACTCTGTAATTATGTGTGATACAGTAATAGGAAAGAATTCAACAGTTGATAAAGCTATCTTTGGAAGAAAAGTTGTTGTAAAAGATAATCTTGAAATTGCAGGAAAATCAGAAATACTTTTAGTAGAAGAAGACAGAGTTGTAACTGAAAATATAATTAAATAATTGAGGGGAGATGTAAAATTATGCTTAAGAATTATATTGGAATTTTAAGTGCTATTGAAAATAAAGAAAACTTGAGAAGACTAGCTGCCCACAGAGCAGTAGCATCAATTCCTTTGGCAGGAAAATATAGAGTTGTTGACTTTATGCTTTCTAATATGTCAAATGCAGGAATCACTACTGTGGGAATATTTACAGATAATGATTCTCGTTCATTGAGAGACCATGTTGGAACAGGTCGTCCATGGGAACTTAACAGACATCACGGCGGAATATTTATGTTCAGCTTTAACAGAAGCATGAATGCAAACTATGATGTACAAATGTTAAAAGACAACCTTGAATTCTTATATAAAGCTAAAGAGGAAAATGTTATTTTCTCTTCAACATATATGATAGCTAACCTTGATTTAAAAGCAGCAGTTGCTGCTCATGAATCATCAGGAAGAGATATCACTGTTATTTATAAAAGAGTAAATGATGCAGATAAAAACTTCTTAAACTGTGATGCTTTATCAATGGACGCAGAAGGAAGAGTTATAGACATAACTAAAAATCTTGGAAGCAATCCACAAGCAAATATTTGTACAGAAATATTTATTATGAAGAAAGAACTTCTTCTAAATCTTATTGAAAAATGTGCATATATAGATTATGCATATAATATGAAAGCCGTAATATATGAAAATATAGGAAAACTTGTAGTAAAAGGATTTGAATATAAAGGATATCTTGCTTGTATAAACTCACTGCTTTCTTACTACAAAACAAACATGGATATGCTTTCTGTAGATGTAACAAAAGAGCTGTTCTTCAATGACTCAAACCCAATTTACAGTAAATCAAAAGATTCACCTCCTACGAGATACTATGATGGTTCAGTTGTTCAAAATGCTCTTGTGGCAAATGGATGTATCATAAAAGGAACTGTAAAACATAGTATTGTTTCAAGATATACTGTTATTGAAGAGGGAGCAGAAGTTGAAAACTGTATCTTACTTCAAAACTGTACAATAAAAAGCGGAGTTAAAATCAAAAATGTAATTATAGATAAAAATGTTACCCTTGATGCAGGAACAGAACTTAAGGGAAGTGATATCTATCCTCTAGTTATAGAAAAAGAAATTGCTCATAGATAGTTTTAGATAAAAGGAGGCACTAAAATGAAAATACTATTTGTAGCTTCAGAAGCTGCTCCGTTTTTAAAGACAGGGGGACTTGCAGATGTAGCACACTCTTTGCCTAAAGCTCTTAAAAAAGCAGGGACAGATATAAGAGTAATAATACCTAAATATGGAAAAATCTCTGATGAATTTAAATCAAAGATGGATCATATTGCAGAATTTACAGTTCCTGTAGGATGGAGAAACCAATACTGTGGACTTGATCATTTAAAACATGACGGAATTGATTTTTATTTTTTAGATAATGAATATTATTTTAAAAGAAATGAACCATATGGACATTATGATGATGGAGAGATTTTTGCTTTCTTCTCAAGAGGTGTCTTAGAGGCAATAAAATATATGGATAACTTCATCCCTGAAGTTATCCACTGTAATGACTGGCATTCAGGAATGGTACCAGTATTTTTGGAAGCTTTCTACAGATATGATATAAGATTCCAAAATATAAAAACAATGTTTACAATACACAATTTAAGATATCAGGGAATATTCTCAAAAACTATACTTACAGAGCTTTTAGGGCTTGACTATTCTTACTTTACAGAGGATAAATTAAAATATTATGATGCTGTTTCATTTATGAAAGGTGGAATAATATATTCTGACATTGTAACAACAGTGAGTGAAACTTATGCTAATGAAATAAGAACTCCGTATTATGGAGAAAAACTTGACGGACTTTTAAATGGAATAAGCTATAAACTTTACGGAATAGTAAATGGTATAGATCACGATGCCTATAATCCAAGAAGAGATAAAGATATTCCAAAAACTTTTGGTCTTACAACAATGAAAAATAAACTTGTGGATAAAGAAGCTCTTCAAAAAGAACTTGGACTGCCAGTAAATAAAGATATTCCTGTAATAGGACTTGTATCAAGACTTGTAAGTCAAAAAGGGCTTGACCTTATAAAAGGTGTGATTGAAGAGATACTTCATCTTGATATTCAACTTGTTATTCTTGGAACAGGGGATCAAGCTTATGAAGATCTGTTTGAATATTATTCACATATTTACCCTGAAAAACTTTCATCAAATATAGGTTTCAGTGATAAACTTGCAAAGCTTATTTATGCCGGAGCAGATATGTTCTTGATGCCTTCATTGTTTGAACCTTGTGGAATAGGTCAGCTTATAGCTTTAAGATATGGAACTGTTCCTATTGTAAGAGAAACAGGGGGACTTAAAGACACTATCACTCCATACAATAAGTATACAGGAGAGGGAAACGGATTTTCATTCACAAACTACAATGCTCATGATATGCTGAATGTTATACAACTTGCAATAGAAACATTCAAAGACAAAAAACAATGGCTTGTAATTCAAAAAAATGGAATGAAAGCTGAAACAAGCTGGAAAGATTCAGCTAAGAAATATATGGATTTATATAAAAAGATGGTATAGTTAAGGAGAAGTGAAGCAGATTGCAGATAACTAAAGAACAAATAAAACAGGATTATATAAAAAGGCTGACATTTACATTTGCAGAAGGTGTAAATGAAGCCTCTATGGAGCATAAATACATGGCTCTTGGAAAGCTTATAAAAGACTATGTAACAGAGGGCTGGGCTCAAACAAACAGAGAGTACACTAACAGCAAAGCAAAACAAACTTATTATTTTTCAATGGAATTTTTAATAGGAAAACTTTTAAATACTTATCTTATTAATTTAGGAATAAGAGATCTTTGCCGTGATGCTCTTGAAGAACTTGGAATAGATCTTGATGAACTTGCAGCTATGGAACCTGATGCAGGTCTTGGAAACGGAGGACTTGGAAGACTTGCTGCTTGTTTTATGGACTCAATGGCTTCTCTTTCTCTTCCTGCTCACGGATGTGGAATTCGTTTTAAACATGGTCTGTTCAAACAAAAAATAGTAAACGGATATCAAGTTGAAAAACTTGATGACTGGTTAAAAACAGACTTTGTATGGGAAGTAAAAAAAGCTAACAGAGGAATAAACATAAACTTTGGCGGAAATGTTTACATGAAAAAAACAGGAAACAACAGATTAAAACCTGTTTATGAAAACTGTGAAGTTATAAGAGCTGTTCCTTACGATGTACCTATCGTAGGATATCTTACAAAAAATGTAAACACTTTAAGACTTTGGAGTGCTGAGGTAGAAGAGGGAGATATAGATCTTTCAACTCTTCAACGTGGAGATTATTTAAGATATCTTGAGCATAAATATTCTGTTGAGGAAATTTCACAAGTACTTTATCCAGATGATTCAAGTGAATCAGGAAGAAGACTTAGACTTAAACAGGAATATTTCTTTGTAAGTGCTGGAATCCAAACAATAGTTGCTAGATTTAAAAAGACAGGAGAGCCAATAACAGAGCTTCATAACTTTGTGGCTATCCATATTAATGATACTCCCCCTGCTGTTGCAGTGGCTGAACTTATGAGAATACTTCTTGACCAAGAAGAGTTAGATTGGGAAGAAGCATGGAGAATTACAGTAAAAACTTGTGCATATACTAACCATACAATAATGGCAGAGGCTCTTGAAAAATGGCCTAAAGATATGTTTGAAAAACTTCTTCCAAGAATATATATGATAGTTGAAGAGATAAACAGAAGATTCTGTCTTGAAATTTCAAAAAAATATTATGGAGATTGGAACAAAATCAATAATATGTCAATTATCCAAAATGGAAATATCAAAATGGCAAATCTTGCAATAGTAGGTTCTCATTCAACAAATGGTGTTGCTTGGCTTCATACAGAGATCTTAAAACACAGAGAATTAAAAGATTTCTATGAGATGTATCCAGATAGATTTAATAATAAAACAAATGGAATCACTCACAGAAGATGGCTTATAAAAGCTAACACTGATCTTGCAGATCTTATGGTAAAAACTATAGGTGATGAATGGGTAACAGAACCTTTAAAAATTAAAAAACTTATGGATTTTGTAGACAATAAAGAAGTTCTTGAAAAAATTGGAGCAATAAAACATAAGAGAAAAGTAGAAGTGGCAGAGTTTGTCAAAAAACAATATGGTATTGATATAGATCCAAACTCTATATATGATATCCAAGTAAAAAGACTTCATGCTTACAAACGTCAGCTTCTGAATATATTTAATATTATGAATCTTTATAATGAGCTGAAAGCAAATCCTGATATGGACATTGTTCCAAGAACATTCTTCTTTGGTGCAAAGGCAGCTCCTGCATACTATCTTGCAAAACAAATTATAAAACTTATCAACTGTGTAGCTGATAAAGTAAATAATGATCCTGAAATCAAAGGAAAAATCAAAGTTGTATTCCTTCAAAACTATGGAGTAACTCTTGCAGAGAAAGTTATTCCTTCAGGGGATATCAGTGAACAAATTTCAACAGCTTCAAAAGAGGCTTCAGGAACAGGAAATATGAAGTTTATGATGAACGGAGCAATAACAATGGCTACTCTTGACGGAGCAAATGTTGAGATAGACCAAGCTGTAGGAAGAGAGAATATTGTAGTATTCGGACTTACTTCTGAACAAGTAATGGATTATTATGTTCATGGAGGATATAATGCTGTAGAAACATTTAACAGTGATCCAAGACTTCAGCTTATTATAGAGCAACTTCAAAATGGATTCTTTGGTGTAGGACCAGATGAATTTAATCTAATCCTTAAAAATCTATTTGATACAAATGATGAGTTCTTTGTATTTAAAGATTTTGCATCATATGTAGAAGCTCAAAGAAAAGTTGATGATCTATACAGAGATAGAGAAAGATGGCTGAGAATGAGCCTTATCAACATAGCAAATTCAGGAATATTCTCTTCTGATAATACAATTAAGAGATATGCTGATGAAATCTGGAATATTAAACCTCATAAAGTATATTAATGAAGTATAATATTTTAAGACCGGAGTGGATTGGCAATGGAATATCTAGGTTTAAATTGGAAAGATGAATATGTAAAATTTAACTCACAGGAAACGGAATATAAAGCTCCTTACGGAGCTGTTCCCTGTGGGGATAAAATATATTTTAAAATAAAAATAAATGAAAAGGTTATGCCGGAAACTGTGATACTTCATGTTTTGACAGACAATAAGACAAATGTACATTGTCCTGCAAGAAAAGAATATCCAATGGCAGTGAAACTAGATTCTCAAAATTTAAAGAATAAAACAGAAGATACAGGAGAAAAATATGTTGAATATACTTGTACAGTAGATTCTCCTAAAACTCCTGTTCTTCTTTACTATTATTTTGAGTTGAAACTTTCAGGAGGAGCTGTAAAGTTTTATGGAAATAACTATGATGATTTGGGAGGAGTGGGGAATACTTATGATTCTTTTCCAAAAGGTTATCAAATAACAACTTATTATAAAAACAGCAAGACACCTGACTGGTTTAAAAAATCTATAATTTATCAGATTTTTCCTGATAGATTTTTTAACGGAAATCCTGATGGAAAGGTGAACTCTCCTAAAAAAGACAGCTTTATATATGGAAATTGGGACGATACTCCTCTATATGTAAAGGGACAAAATGGAGAGATTTTAAGATGGGATTTCTTTGGAGGAAATCTTTTAGGAATAACTAAAAAACTTGATTATCTGAAAGATTTAGGAATAAATTTGATATATCTTAATCCTATTTTTAAAGCAAGAAGCAATCACAGATATGATACAGGAGATTATAAAGAGATTGATTCTATGCTGGGAACAGAGGAGGATTTTAAAAATCTTATCTCTGAAGCAGAAAAAAGAGGTATAAATATAATTTTGGACGGAGTGTTTAATCATACAGGAGTAGACAGCAGATATTTTAATGCTTGTAATACATATAATTCTGTAGGAGCATATAATTCTGTAGGTTCTCCATACTATGATTGGTATACTTTCCATAAATATCCTGATGATTATGAAAGCTGGTGGGGGATAAAAGATCTTCCTTGTGTAAATGAGCTTTCTCCCTCTTTTATGGATTATATAATCAATGATAAAGACAGTGTTGTAAATAAATGGATGCAGATGGGAATAAAGGGATGGCGTCTTGATGTGGCTGATGAACTTCCTGGAGAGTTTTTAAAAGCTCTTAGAAAAAAATGTATTGAAAATGATAAAGAATCAATACTTTTAGGTGAGGTATGGGAAGATGCCACAAACAAGATAAGTTATGATGTAAGAAGGGAATATATGTGTGGAGAGGAACTTGACTCTGTTACAAATTATCCTTTCAGAAAGTATTTCCTTGACTATTTTTCAAATAACTTTAATACAGATAAATTAGTTATGTTCTTTGAAAAGATGAGGGAAAATTACCCAAAAGAAAATTTCTATTCTCTGGTAAATATTCTTGGAACCCATGATGTAGAGAGAATACTTACAATGGCTGAAAGAACAGGTAAAACAATTCAAGATATAATTTATAAAAAAGAGCTTTACAGAGAAAAAGTTATGCAGAAAGGTGGGCTTTTAAGAGATCTTGAAATCAGAATTTTAAAGCTTTTAATTCTTATGCAGATGACTTTCCCTGGAATCCCTATTGTATATTATGGGGATGAAGCAGGGGTAAGAGGTGGAAAAGATCCTGATAACAGAAAAACTTTCCCATGGGGAAATGAAAACCAAGAAATTATGTCATGGTATAAAAATCTGATTCATTTGAGAAATGAAAATGAATTTTTAGCAACAGGAGAGTTTAAACAAATCTGTATAAATGAAGATGTATATGGGCTTCTTCGTTACTCTTATAAAGGTAAAGATGTTTTTGGAAAAGATATAAAAAATAAGAAAAAATTTGCCTTTGCTTTTGTAAACAGAAATCCTGTATTTCCTTTTCAAGTGGAGTTAGATATAAAAGATTATCCTGAAATATTTAATGATAATGCAGAAATTTCTCTGAAATCATTTTTCACTGATGATATAATAAAATCAGAAAAAGGAAAAATCAGATTTACAATAGAGCCTTTAGGGTGCAGAATGTTTACAGATTAATAAATAATAAAGATAAGAGGATGTTGTAACATAAAAAAACAACATCCTTTTTTATATTTCACATATTCTGAAATTGTGATAGAATTAAAAATATATAATTCTGATATTTTGGAGGAAAAAATGAAAATTTCAAAAATAAAAATAGTTATATTCTTTGTTTTAATTTTTATAATAAATGGTTGTACATCTCTAAATCATTCAGTTCAAGTAAGTTCATACAGTACAGGGATAGGAGCTGGAACAAAATATTTTCTTGCTCCTGCAGAAAGCAAGAAAAAAGATAAAACTCTTGCTTTTCAATTAAATGAGGTAGAAAGATATACAGATATGATTCTTGCAAAAAAAGGATTTGTAAAAGTATCAAAACTAAAAGAAGCAGACCAATATATTGTTTATGATTATAATATTTCAGAGCCACAGCCATATACATATTCATATGATGAGCCTGTATGGGATACTGTACTTCGTCCTTATACTAGATACAGAGAAATAGACGGCAGATATTATCCTTATACTTATTGGGAACGTGATTATGAGGTAGTGGGATACAGAACAAAGGTAAGAACAAAAACAATATTTGTAAAAACTCTTCAGCTTACAGCTTTTAACAGAAATAAAACAAAAAATTTATGGCAGGTAAATGGCTCTGTAACTGATACAAGTTCAGATTTGAGATACTCTCTTCCTATTATGCTGAGAGGTATGGAAAATTATATTGGTGTGGACAGCGGACAGGTTGTAAATATTACTGTTCCCGATGATGATGTAGAGCTTCAGCTTTTAAGACAGGGAACAGTTCAATCAAGTGCAGTGGCTCAATAATATAAATATTGAAAGGAGTATTTAATTATGAATGAGATTATAAATACTGAAAATTTATATAAAAATATATTAAATTTATTGAAAAATTCAAGAGAATAAGTTTTAAGAACAGTGAATTCTACTATGGTTAAAACTTATTTTGAAATAGGAAGACTTATAGTTGAAGATGAACAAAAAGGGTTTGAAAGAGCTGAATATGGGAAAGAAACTTTAAAAAATCTTTCAGTAAGATTGACAAAAGAATTTGGAAAAGGATTTTCAGCAACTAATTTAAAACAGATGAAAAATTTTTATTTGGCTTATAAAATTAGTCAGACAGTGTCTGACCAATTTAAACTTTCTTGGTCGCATTATCTTGTTTTGATGAGAATGGAAAATTTAAACGAAAGAAATTTTTATGAAATAGAAGCAATTAACAATAATTGGAGTTTGAGAGAATTAAAAAGACAATTCAATTCAGCTCTTTATGAAAGACTTGTTTTAAGTAAAAATAAAGAAAAGGTAAAAGAATTAGCTTTAAAAGGACAGGTAATTGAAAAACCAAGTGATGTTGTAAAAGATCCATATATATTAGAGTTTTTAGGATTGGAAGAAAAACCTAATTATTCTGAAAATGATTTAGAAACAGAAATAATAAATAAATTGGAGATGTTTTTACTTGAACTTGGAAAAGGTTTTACTTTTGTAGGCAGACAAGTAAGATTTACTTTTGATGAAAAACATTTTAGAGTAGATCTAGTTTTCTATAATAGAATTTTAAGATGTTTTGTATTAATAGATTTAAAGATAGGAGAAGTTACTCATCAAGATATTGGACAGATGCAGATGTATGTAAATTATTACGACAGAATAGTTAAACTTCCTGAAGAAAATAAAACTATTGGAATAATAATTTGCCGTGAAAAAAATGATACTCTTGTAAGAATGACTTTACCACAAGATAATGAGCAGATATTTGCAAGTAAATATGAAATGATTCTTCCATCAAAAGAAGAAATAAAGAAATTAATTATGGGAGATGAATAAAACAAAAGGAAATGATTATATGGAGCAGATAAAAAAAAGTGGAAAGATATATCTTCAAATATATTCCAAAATAAAAGAAAAAATTGAAAAAAGAGAGCTTAAGGGAAGACTTCCCTCTGTAAGAAAATTGGCAGAGGAGCTTGGAATAAGTCCCTCAACTGTTGTGAGAGCTTATGATGAGCTGGAAAAAAATGGATTTGTCAGCAAAAAAGAGGGAAGCGGAGTTTATGTAAAATTTCAGGAGAAAAAAAATCTTTATTTAGAAGATCATATGGAAAGTGAAGCTTTCAGATATGGATATTTTAATCCTGATTTTCAGATTGATTTTGCTTCTGCCACACCTAATGAAACTCTTCTTCCTGTGGAAAGTCTAAAAAAAGCTATAAATTTCGTGTTGGACAGAGATAAGGAATCAGCTTTTTTATACGAAGATCCACAGGGATATTATTATCTTAGAAAAACTATTTCTGAAAAATTGAAAAAAGAGGAAAGCACAGATATTCCTGTTAAAAATATTCAGATAGTTTCTGGAGCACAACAGGGAATAGATATTATTTCAGAGGCTGTATTGTATCCTGATGATATTGTAGTTGTGGAAGAGCCAACATACAGAGGTGCAAAGGAAAGTTTTAAAAAGGCAGGATGCAGAGTGTTTGAAGTTTCTATGCAGAAAGATGGTTTTTCTTTGAGGGAACTTGAAAAAATTCTTTATACTAAAAAAATAAAACTTTTTTATACAATGACTAATTTTCAAAATCCTACAGGGATATCTATGAGCCAAGAGAAGAAAGAAAAACTTTTAAAATTGGCAGAAAAATATGATTTTTACATATTGGAAGATGATGGACTATCAAATCTTTATTTTGGAAAAGAAAAACCTCACACCTTAAAGAGTATGGATAAAAATCAAAGGGTTATTTATATAAAGAGCTATTCTAAAATATTTATGCCGGGATTAAGACTTGCCTATATTGCTGTTCCAGATTCTCTTATTTACAGCATAACCAATAAAAAATTCTCTGCTGATATATGCCACTCTGCTCTTAACCAAAGAGCTTTTCAGTTTCTTTTAGAGAATGGAGATTGGGACATACATATGGAAAAAGCAAGAAATCTTTTTAAGAAAAAACAGAAGCTTATGTATAAGTGTTTGAAAAAAATTAAAGGAATTAAATTCAGAAAACCTGAAGGAGGTCTGTGTTTTTGGCTGGAACTTCCTGAAAATATATGGTCAAAGGCTGTGTATGTAAATATGCTTTCAAAGGGAGTGGGAATACTTCCGGGAATAGTTTTTTCAGAAGATAGAAATAATTTTATAAGAATAAGTTTTGCACAGTGTGAAGAAAAGGAGATAGAAGAGGGAGTCAGACTTTTAGGTGAATCTCTTGAAAGGCTGAAAGATTAGAGAACTGATGGAAAAATTCTTTTCGGCATTCTCTATATGAGCTGTTGAAAATACAACAGCTCCATTTTTTTCTTGACATGAAAAAAAAACAGATGTTAATATGTAAAGGACGAAAGACAGTTCATTTGTACCATCCTGTCTATAAATAAAACTAGGGCTATTTTTTTATTGCAATTTTTTGGATAACTAAAATAGATGAACTGTTGCAGATTTTGTAAAAATAAGTTTTTACGTGATTTTATAATGCAGCAGTTTTTATTTTATCTAAAAATATTATTAAAAATCAATAGTCTCTTTTTAAAATGGTAATAACAATTTAAAGGAGGTTACAACCACTCAGATATTTTAGTGGTTTTGAAAAAATGTATAGTTTAGTAAGTGAAGCAAGTTTTGACAGTGCACATTTTTTAGCGGAATATGAGGGAAAGTGCAGAAATATCCATGGACATGGTTGGACTATAAAAGTGGAAATATTTGGTAAGAAACTTCAAGAAGAAGGAACTGAAAGAGGAATGCTTATTGATTTTGGAGAACTAAAAAGGGAACTGAAAAAATTGGCAGATTTTTATGATCATGCTCTTATTATTGAAAAAAATACAATGAGAGAAATTACTTTAAATGCTCTTAAAGAAGATGGTTTCAGAATTATAGAGGTTGGATTTAGACCAACTGCAGAAAATTTTGCAAAAAACTTTTTTGATTATTTTGCAGAAAAAGGTTTTTCCGTAAAAAAAATTTCTGTTTATGAAACACCAAATAACTGTGCCGTATACAGTGAGATGATGTAAATGATAAATTATAAAGTTGTGGAAATTTTTGAAAGTATAAATGGAGAAGGAAGAAAGGCAGGACAGTTGGCACTTTTTATAAGATTTCAAAAGTGTAACTTAAACTGTAGTTATTGTGATACCAAATGGGCAAATAGAGATAATTCCCCTTATACTCTTATGAATTTGGAAGAACTGTATAAAAAGGTTATGGAAAGTGGGATAAAGAACATAACAATTACAGGGGGAGAGCCTCTTCTTCAAGAGAATATTGAAATATTTTTAAAAAAATTAGCTGAAAATTCTGAAATAAATGTAGAGATAGAAACAAATGGAAGTGTAAATTTAAAAAAGTTTAGAGAGATAGAAAATGCTCCATCATTTACAATGGATTATAAACTTCCAAAAAGCAATATGGAAAAATTTATGGATTTAGAAAATTTTAAATATTTGACAAAAAAAGATACAGTAAAGTTTGTAGCAGGTGATATTGATGATTTGGAAAGGGCAAGAGAAATAATTGAAAAATACTCTCTTGTTGAAAAATGTGCAGTATATATAAGTCCTGTTTTTGGTGAGATAGAATTATCTTCTATAGTTGATTTTATGAAAAAATATAATATGAACGGTGTAAATATGCAGCTGCAGATTCATAAAATAATTTGGGATCCAGAAGCAAAAGGAGTTTAAAGATGGATACAGAAGCAATAAAATTTCATATAAAAGGACTGCTTACAGCTTTGGGAGAAAATCCTGAAAGAGAAGGTTTGAAAGAAACTCCCCAAAGAGTTGCAAAAATGTTTGAAGAAATTTTTGAGGGAACAAAATATACAAATGATGAAATTGCCTCTATGTTTAATAAAACTTTTGAAGATGATGCGGTTTCAGAAAATGAAAATATGGTTATTGTAAGAGATATTGATATTTTTAGTTTTTGTGAACACCATTTGGCACTTATGTATAATATGAGTGTAACAGTTGCATATCTTCCAAAGGGAAAAGTAATTGGGTTGAGTAAGATTGCAAGGATATGTGATATGGTAAGCAAAAGACTTCAGCTTCAGGAAAGAATAGGAAAAGACATAGCTTATATAATGGAAAAAGTTACAGGGTCTTTAGATGTGGCAGTTTTAATAAAAGGAAAACACAGCTGTATGACAATGAGAGGGATTAAAAAAAATAACAGTTTTACAGAAACAGTTGTTTTTAATGGAAAATTCAAAGATGATTTTATGCTGCAGAATAAATTATACAATATGATTTAGGAGGAAAAATGAAGGCATTGATTTTACTTAGTGGAGGAATAGACAGTACAACTTGTTTGGCAATAGCTGTTGAAAAATATGGAAGAGAAAATGTTGTTGCCTTAAGTACTTTATATGGGCAAAAGCATACAAAAGAATTAAAGGCAGCAAGAAATATAGCAGAATATTATAATGTGGAACTTTTAGAAATTGATTTGGCAAAAGTATTTGCATACAGCAGTTGTTCTTTGTTGTCCCATTCAGATGAAAAAATACCACACAGCAGTTATGCAGAGCAATTAAAAGAAGTAGAGGGAGAAACAGTTTCAACTTATGTTCCTTTCAGAAATGGATTGTTTTTATCTGTAGCTGCAAGTATAGCACTTTCTAAAGAGTGTGATGTGATTTTATACGGGGCTCATGGAGATGATGCAGCAGGAAATGCTTATCCTGACTGCAGTAAAGAATTTAATGATGCAATAAATTTGGCAATTTATGAGGGAAGTGGAAAAAAATTGAAAGTTGAAGCCCCTTTTGTAAATATGCATAAAAAAGACATAGTAAAAATAGGACTTGATTTAAAAGTTCCATATGAATTAACTTGGAGCTGTTACGAAGGAAAAGAATTTTCATGTGGAGAATGTGGAACTTGCATAGATAGAGAAAGAGCTTTTGAATTAAATGGGGCAGTTGACCCATTAGTAAAGTTAAGGGAGGAAAAAAATGAGAGAATTAGATAATTTAACACTTTTAGGAAATCAAGGGGTAAAATATCCTCAGGATTATGCACCTGAAATGTTAGAAACTTTTGATAATAAGCATACTGAAAATGATTATTTTGTAAAATTTAATTGTCCTGAGTTTACAAGTCTTTGCCCAATCACTGGTCAGCCTGATTTTGCAAATATAATAATTTCTTATGTGCCAAACGTTAAAATGGTGGAGAGTAAATCTTTAAAATTATATTTATTTAGTTTTAGAAATCATGGAGATTTCCATGAAGATTGTATAAATATAATAATGAAAGATTTAATAAAATTGATGGAACCAAAATATATAGAAGTTTGGGGAAAATTTACTCCAAGAGGTGGAATTTCAATTGACCCATATTGCAATTATGGAAAAAAAGGAACAAAGTGGGAAGAGATAGCTTTTAATCGTATGGCTAACCATGACTTATATCCTGAAAGAGTTGATAACAGATAAAAAATAAGCTGGGGCTGTTGCATTTTTTAACAGCTCATACAAAAAGTGCTGAAAAGAATTTTTTC
>DXWL01000066.1 GCA_019416865.1 Fusobacterium sp. | reverse complement strand
AAACTATTTTTTCTTAGAGAATTTTATTTTTTACAAATTTGCAACAGCCCCTTTTCTTATTATTTATAAAACTTATTTTTTACTGCTTATTCTTATTTTGCTACTTTTTCTTCAAGAGCTTTTCCTACTCTGAATTTTACTACTTTTTTAGCTTTTATTTTCATTTTTTTACCAGTTTGAGGATTTCTTACTTCTCTGGCTGCTCTTTCAACAACTTCCCATTTTCCCCAACCAACGAAACCTACAGAGTTTCCTTTTTCAAGATTATCTTCTACTGTTTCTAAAAATAGATTAACTATTTTTTCAGCTTCTTTCTTTGTGTATTCCCCTCTTGTTGCGATGTCTTCTACAAATTCTTTTTTTGTCATTCTTCCATCCTCCTTAAAATAAGCTATACAACAAATCAAATCTCTATATTTAGATATATAACCCATAATTCCAAAAAAGTAAATAGTTTTTTTGCAATTTTTGATAATTTTATAAAAAAAGAAAAAATTTACAGTTTTTTTACAAAGATTTAATTCTCGGTTTACAGAAAAGATATATAATCGGTTCATAAAATAAAAGATTAAATAAAAGAAGCACAGGAGGCTTAAAAATGACAATAAGAAAAAGTATAATTATGTTTGGATTAATTTTAGCAGGAATAGGTGCATATGCAAAATCATCTGTAGTACAGATTAAAGGGTCTGACACAATATTAAATGCATCTCAATCTATCGTTGAAGAATACATGAAAACAAATAAAAAGGCAAGAATTGCAGTAACAGGTGGAGGTTCAGGAGTAGGAATTGCTTCTCTTATAAATAAAACTGCTGATATTGCAATGGCATCAAGAAATATTAAATCTTCAGAAGTAGAATCTCTTAAAAAAGAGGGAATAAATGTTGAAGAAGTTGTTCTTGGATATGACGGAATCACAGTTATCATAAACCATGACAACCACATTAAAAATCTTGATACAAAAACTCTTGCTGGAATCTTTGCAGGAGAAATTACAAACTGGAAAGAACTTGGAGGGGACGACGCTAAAATAGTTGTACTTTCAAGAGATTCATCTTCAGGAACTCATGCTTATTTTAAAGAGGAAGTTTTAAGAGGCGGAGATAAGAAAAGTGTAGTTGAATACGGACAAGACACTCTTTATATGCCGTCAAACCAAGCTATCCTTCAAGAAGTTGCAAAATCTAAATATGCAATAGGATATATCGGTATGGGATACATGAACGACACTGTTGATTCTGTAGCTGTAAACGGAGTAAAACCTACTTTCGAAACTGTTGCAAACAAAACATATCCAATAGCAAGAGAAGTATTCTGGTATGTTGATTCTGCAAGAGACGGAGTAACAAAAGAGGTTGTAGACTTTGCTGTATCTCCTAAAGGACAAGAAATAGTTAAAGAAGAAGGATTCGTTCCTGCAAAATAACCTGCCCATTCAAAACTTAATATAGATTTACACCGGAAAAACTCAGGAGTCCCGAACCTGAGTTTTTCTGTTTTTTGATGTATTATTGCATAAAAAAAGCTGCAGATAAATGCAGCTTCCTTTTTGTTGTGTAAGTTGTATGATTTAAAAATTATTTATTGTTTATCATTATATCTAAAATTACTTCGTCAGTAACTTTCATTCCGTCTTGTCCTAATACT
>DXWL01000065.1 GCA_019416865.1 Fusobacterium sp. | reverse complement strand
ATCCTTGTTAATCAATAATTAAAATATGTGTCTAAGAAAATGGGTTCACTACATTTACAAATTTGCAACAGCCCCTTTTTTTATAGAATTCCAGATTTAAAATAAAATCAGTTATCCAAAACTTTTTCAATTTTTTTTCTATAATTATCTTTTATTTGCTCTCTTTGGAGTTTAAGTTCATTCATTTTATCATGAATTTCTTCGTATCTTCCTTCATCGTTATTCATCATGCAGTGATTAGCTTCTTTTCTCAACTCTCTGAATTGTGTCTGTATATCTTTGAGCTGTGTAAAATATTCCCGTCTTATAGTAAGAAGTCTTTCCTTTTGCTCGGCAGAAAGAGATTCTATATGTCCATGTCCTTCTAAATTTTTTAGGGGATCAGCTTCTTTGTGAATATGTTTTGCTGCAGCGGCGAATGATGAAAGAATAAAAACAGCCAGTATTATTTTTTTCATTCTCTGCCTCCTTCAAACCAGAAAGTTATATTATTTTCCGATTTATAAACTCCGAATTTAAGATTATGATTTTCAAGAATCTCTTTTACTATGGCAAGTCCAAGCCCTGTTCCAAGTTTTCTATCTCTTGCTTTATCAGCTCTGTAAAAAGGCTGCCATATACTTCCAATCTCTTTTTCTGTAATATTAGACGTATTTGTAATTGAAAATTTATTATTTTCCACAAGAATAGATATAGTCCCTTCAGGTTCTGTATACTTGAAACTATTTTCAATTAAATTTTTAATAACAGTACTAAGTTGTTCTTTATCACCGTGGAAAATAGAATCTTGTATTTTTATATCCACAGTATATTTTCCTCCTGAACTATTTTCAGCCCTTTTAACTTCATTTTCAATGATCTCTTGAATATTAAAAGGCTCTGAAGTGAAAGAGAGATACCCTCTTTCAGCTCTGGATAAAAACAGCAAAGATTGGACAAGCTTATTCATATTTTCAGTTTCTTCCATTATGATATCAAGATAAAAATCAGCAGTATCTTTGTCATCTGCTATTCCCTCTTTAAGTCCTTCGCAATAGTTATTTATTATTGCAATAGGTGTTTTCAGCTCATGACTTACATTGGAAATAAACTCTTTTCTCATTTTGTCAATTTTTCTTTCTTTTTCAATATCTTCATGAAGTTGGTCAATACTATATTTCAGCTGACGGGACATGATATTAAGATTTTCTCCCAAAACTCCTATCTCATCATTTGAATATGATTTAAACTCTTGTGAAAAATCAAGTTTTGCCACACGTTTTGCAGTTTCCCCCATTGTAATAATAGAAGTCGTAATTACTCTGGAAAGAATAATAGAAAGTATATACCCTAAAAACAAAGCTGTAATAACAATTTTTAGGTGAAATGATGTGATAACATTTACAGGCTCTTTTACAGAACTAAAAGGAGTACTGATAACAAGCAACTGATTTTTATTATATGATGTGATGATTGTAAGCTCTTTATCAAGTGAAAAAGATGTATCAGCAAGTTTGAAAACGAATTTTTTAGGGTTGCTGAAAAGTTCATTTATATCACTTTGTGAAAGAGAAACATCAACATCAGGAAGGTATCTTTCGTTGATAATATATATTTTTACATTGTTCTTTTCTTCAATAGAACTGAAATCAATAACAGAACGGGGATCTTTTATCTCATTGGAAAGATAAAAAAGCTGGTTCTTTTTTATTTTCAGAAAATATTTTTCAAAATAAACCTCATTGAAACCTACCATGAAAAACATAATCATAGTGATAACAGACGCAATAAGGAAGAAAAGTTTATTACGGATACTCATTACTCCTCCTCTATTTTATAACCTGCACCTCTTATAGTTTTTATATATTTGCCTTCAAGTTTTTTTCTGATTCTTTTAATTTGAGAATCTACTGCTCTTATATCTCCATCATAGTCATATCCCCAAAGAGATGTAATGATACGATCTCTTGAAAGGACCTGCCCTTTATTTTTTATAAAGAAAAGCAGAAGTTCAAATTCTTTTTGAGAAAGTTCTACAGGATTGCCTTCAAGTTTTACATCTCTGCTTGTAGAATTTATTTCAAGTCCTCCAAAAGTAATAATGTCTGCAAGGCTGTGTATTCTTAAAAAAGCTTTTACCTTTGCAACAAGTACTTTCATACTGACAGGTTTTACAATATATTCATCTGCCTTCATCTCATATCCTTTTAGAATATCGTCCTCTCCCCCTCTTGCTGTAAGCATAATCACAGGCAGAGTAGCATCTTTTACTCTAATCTCTTTTAAAAGATCCCAGCCATTTATTTTTGGAAGCATAAGGTCAAGAATTATAAGATCAAAATTTTGACTCACAATATAGTCAAGAGCCTGTTCTCCATCTTCAGCTTCAATAACAGTAAACCCCTCTTTTTTTAAGAAGTCAGATGCTATCCTTCTTAATTTCCATTCATCTTCAACAATTAAAATTCTTTTGTTCATCTTGTTTCTCCTCAAGAAATTTCATTACTCTTTGTAATTAATTATATCAAAAAAGCTGACATTTTTTAACCTAAACTGTCAGTTTTTAATGGGGGGTTATTTTATGGGCTGTTTTGATGAATGATGAATAGGTTTAGGAATAGTTTTTCCCTCCTCTTCCATCATATATCTCTGAATTTTTGTTTTCATTTGTCCTTGAAGAATTCCTATTTGCGTATTTTCTTCTTCTATTTTTTTCCAATCAACAGGATCTTCTAAAAACAGTCTTCTTATATTAAGTTTTCTTTGGCTTATCTCTATTCTGATTTTTTCAAGAGAATCAGAAAGATGTTTTGGCATATTTCTCATCATATCTCTATTGATATGATACCCATAAAGGGCACACATATATTATTGACAAATAAAAAATATA
>DXWL01000064.1 GCA_019416865.1 Fusobacterium sp. | reverse complement strand
ATATTAAGTTTTATTATTTGATATAATATAAATTAATAATTATTAAATATAAACTGTAATTTATATAAAAAATGCTATGAAATTAATCATAGCATTATATAATCAAATTTAAATTTTTATTAAAAATACAGCTTATAATTTTAAATTTTTTAAAAATTTTATTAAAATTTATTAATAGGACTTTTTATATGGATTTTATAATTATACAAGACTTCTTATCCATTTTCCAGATTTTAATCTCGGAATAGTCATTACGACTTTAAACACATCTTCCAAACAAACACACAAATAAACAACTTCAATTTCAGCATGGAAATATATTGCTGCTATAAATGCAAGAGGAACACCAAATATCCATACACCAAGTATCTCTGTTACAATGGCATATACCACATCTCCTCCCCCTCTTAAAATTCCGATAATTTGTGTTATTCCAAAAAATCTTGCAGGAAGTGCCACAGCCATTATTCTAAGAATTGATACTATATCTTTTTGTACTTCAGGAGATGTATTGAAAAATCTATTTACAAAAGGTGCTGTAATAAAGAAGATAATTCCTATCCCTATTCCTAAAAGTACACAAAATTCAGACATCTTATAGGCATCTTTTTGTACTTTTTTAGGAGATTCTCCAGCTCCTATGCTGTTTCCTATAACTATGGAACTTGCAACAGCAATTCCTGTTCCAAAAATATTAAAAAGATTGTTTGTGATTGTTGCTATCTGCATAGTAGCTATTGCATCTGTTCCTAAAATTGCATAGGCTTTTGAATAAAGAGTAATTCCAGCTATCCACATAAAATCATTGAAAATAACAGGAAAAGCTGTTTTGAAAAATATTTTGATTGTGTGAAAATTAAAATCAAGAAGCTCTCCTAATTGTGATCTCAAAATATTTTCTTTAAAATATATCTTATAAATTATATAACACATCTCTGCAAATCTTGCAAATGTAGTTCCAAGAGCAGCCCCTGTAACTCCCATAGGTTCAAAACCAAGTTTTCCAAAAATAAAAATATAGTTTAAAACAGCATTAAAAACAAGACCGATAAGACTTCCTTCCATTGGAAGTGCTGTTTGAGCAATACTTCTTGAACCAACTGAAAAAGTAAGAGATACACAGGTAAAAATATAGCTCATTGCAACAGCCTTCAGATATCCTCTTCCTAAATTTATAACCTGTTCGCTATCAGTAAACGCCCTTATTACAAGCTCAGGACAGAAAAATGCAATTCCTGCAAAAACACTTCCTATTATAAGAGAGAATACAAGAGAGATTCCTATATATCTTTTTATACTTGTAATATCTCTTTTTCCCCAGAATTGGGACATAAATACTCCAGCTCCCAAACTTATTCCCATAACAGTATAATAAAATAATAAATAATATTGATTTGAAAGTCCAACCGCTGCAATTTCATTTACTCCAAGGTGTCCTATCATAATATTATCCAAAAGATTAAGTGAAGCACTTATAAGATTTTGTAAAATTATAGGTGCTGCCAGTATCATCAACATCTTTATAAAAGAGATGTCAAATTTTCCGATAAATTTTCTGCTCATTAATTTTCCTCCAAAAAATAAAAGCAGGTGGGTTATAAGCTGCCCAGCTGCTTGAAAGTTTAAATCTTTTACTGTATCATTATATCATACTGTTACCTTTTAAAGAAATAAAAAATTTTATAATTCTCTTTTAAAAAATATAGTCCGATAGATTAATATTTTTAAAAATACTTTTACTAAAAAGAATGGGGTAGAATATAAAATAAAACTTTGCTATAATATTATATATTATTGTAAGGGGGAGTTAGATGTTAGAAAAAGAAAAAAAATATTCTAAGAGTCAGATTTTAGAATTAGCTTCCTATACAGGTAAAGTTATTTTACAGAACGGCGGAGAGGTTTACAGAGCTGAAGACGTTATTAAAAGAGTCGGAGAATATTACGGCTATGAAGTAGAAGCTTTTGTAACTCTTACTTGTATCATTGTATCTGTAAAAGGAGATGGAGAATATTCATCTCTTGTTACCCGTATAAATGGAAGAGATCTGAATCTTAATAAAATACATAAGGCTAACAATCTTATTAGACACATTGGAGAATATTCATACGAAGAATTTTATGAAAAGATGAAATCTATTGAAAAAAATTTCTTCTTAGAACCTCACAGACTTATTATAGGGTGTATCCTTATAGGAGGTGCATTCCCTGTTCTATTCAATGGTTGGATAAATGAAATTATAATAGGTGGAATAGGTGGATTTTTCGTAGGTATTCAGCTTTTCATTATGAACAAGCATAAAATAAACGGAGTTCTTGTAAATATTACAGGGGGAATGATTTGTTCTCTTGTTGCCTGTATAGCTACTTATTTAGGATACACTCAACAAACTTCAACTGTTATTATTTCAGATTTGATGATTCTTGTTCCGGGAATCGCCTTTGTAAACTCAATCAGAGATTTTACATCGGGAGATTTAATAGCAGGAACTTCCCGTTTCACAGAAGTAGTTATGGTTGCAGCCTCTCTTGCTGTTGGAACTGGAATAATCCTTAAAGCATTTATGTCTTTAGGAGGTGTAGTATATTGATAAATCAATTTATTTTCTCAGCTTTCAGTGCATTAGGATTTGCATATATTTTCAATGTTCGTGGAAAAATAGCATGGGCAGCAGCATTTGTAGGTGGAATAGGATGGATGGTATATCTTTTCTCTATGGAAGCTGGACTTTCATTAGGAGCTGCATTTTTCCTTGCTGGAGCAGCGGCTACTCTTGGCTCTGAAATCATTGCAAGAGTGATGAAAACTCCTGTTACTTCTGCTCTTATTCCAACATTTACACCATTTGTACCTGGAAGCGGAGCTTATTATACAATGTTTTATCTTTTCAATGGACAATATGAACTTGCTATGGAAAAAGGTATTGCAACATTTATAATGTCAGGATCTATGATATTGGGATTCCTTTTTGTATCTCAAATTATAAAATTATATTTAAAAGCTATAAAAAAATAAAAATAGGGCTGTTGCATTTATAAAATTGTAAAAATAAAATTCTCGATATTAAAAATTGTT
>DXWL01000063.1 GCA_019416865.1 Fusobacterium sp. | reverse complement strand
ACTATTTTTTCTTAGAGAATTTTATTTTTTACAAATTTGCAACAGCCCCATTTTAAAATATTTATTTTTTACAATTTTTCATACAACTGCTGCATCCTCCACAGCATCCTTTTCCCTTTTTTTTATTTTTTCTGATAGAGATAAGAGCGGCAATTACACATAGAATAATTATTAAAATAACAACAGCTGTTGAGATATTCATTTTACATTCCTCCAATAAGAGATCCAACAATTTTTACAATAAAAGCAGCAATCCAAGCAACTACACATTGTCCTACAGCAACAGCAGTGGCCCATTTTCCTCCCAGCTCTTTTTTAACAGCTGCCACAGCTGCTACACATGGAGTGTACAGCAAACAGAATACAAGAAGAGCTGCAGCTGAAAGAGGTGTTATTGCAGCTAAAAGATTTTCTGTTGAACCAAAAAGAACTGACAGTGTTGCAACTACACTTTCTTTTGCCATAAATCCGCTGATAAGAGCTGTTGAAATTCTCCAATCTCCAAATCCAAGAGGGGCAAAAATAGGAGCAATAATTCCAGCAGCAGCTGCAAGGATACTGTTTTGAGAATTTTCCACAACATTAAAACTTATATCAAAAGTTTGTAAGAACCAAATTATAATTGTAGCTATAAATATGACAGTAAATGCTCTTTGAAGGAAATCTTTTGCTTTTTCCCAAAGAAGATGAGAAACATTTTTAGCTCCGGGCATACGGTAGTTTGGAAGCTCCATTACAAAAGGCACAGCCTCTCCCTGAAACAGAGTTTTTCTGAATATAAGAGCCATAAGTATTCCAACAACAATACCTATAAAATAAAGAGCAACCATTACAAAAGCTCCATTTTTAGGGAAGAATACAGCAGTAAAAAATCCATAGATTGGAAGTTTTGCAGAACAGCTCATATATGGTGTCAGAAGAACTGTCATTTTTCTATCTCTTTCTGATGGAAGAGTACGACTTGCCATAATTCCTGGTACAGTACAACCAAACCCTACCAGCATAGGAACAATACTTCTTCCTGAAAGTCCAATTTTACGAAGAAGCTTATCCATTACAAAGGCAACCCTTGCCATATATCCACTATCTTCAAGGATTGACAGGAAGAAGAACAGTGTTACTATTGTAGGAAGAAAACTCAATACACTTCCCACACCGTTGAAAATTCCGTCAATGATAAGAGAACGAATAACTTCATTTACATTTCCTGCAATAAGCATTCCTTCAGTAAGTGCAGTAAGCCAAGAGATTCCCATTTCAAGTATTCCAGAAAGCCAAGCTCCTATAACATTGAAAGTCAGCCAAAATACAGCAGCCATAATACCTATAAATGCAGGAATAGCTGTATATTTTCCTGTAAGAACTTCATCTATTTTAAGACTTCTTATATGTTCTTTACTTTCTCTAGGCTTTATAATAGTTTTACTGCACACTTTTCTGATAAAATTAAAACGCATATCAGCTATTGCAGCAGCTCTGTCAAGCCCTCTCTCTGTTTCCATCTGTTTAAGAATATGTTCAAGAGTATTTTTTTCGTTTTGGTCAAGTTTAAGTTTTTCCAAAATAATCTCATCACCCTCAGCAAGTTTTGCAGCAGCAAAACGAAGAGGGATATTTTCTTTTTTAGCATGATCTTCTATAAGGTACATAATACTGTGAAGACATCTATGAACAGCTCCATTGTTGTCGTTTTCATCACAGAAATCTTGTCTCCCCGGACATTCCTGATATTTTGCCACATGGACAGCGTGATCTATAAGCTCCCATATCCCTTCATTTCTGGCAGCAGAGATAGGAACAACTGGGATTCCCAACATCTCTTCCATTTCATTTACAAGAACAGAACCTCCGTTTTCTCTGATCTCGTCCATCATATTAAGAGCCAGTACCATTGGAATATCAAGCTCCATAAGCTGCATAGTAAGATACATATTTCTTTCTATATTTGTTGCATCTACAATATTTATAATTCCCTTTGGATTTTCTTGAAGAAGAAAAGCTCTTGTAACAATCTCTTCACTTGAATAAGGGGACATAGAGTATATTCCCGGCAAATCTGTAACAAGAGTGTTATCATATCCTTTTATAACTCCATCTTTTCTGTCAACCGTTACTCCAGGGAAATTTCCCACATGTTGATTAGAACCTGTAAGCTGGTTAAAAAGAGTTGTCTTCCCACAGTTTTGATTTCCTGCAAGGGCAAAAGTAAGTTTTACATCATCAGGAAGGGGATTTTCTCCTGCCTTTATATGATATTTTCCCCCTTCACCAAGACCTGGGTGAGATATATCTTTTTTTAGTGAGTTGTTTCTGTCCTGCTCGTGTTCTCTGTCCCTGATATCTGTTATCTCTATCTTTTCAGCATCATCTTTACGAAGTGTAAGCTCATAGCTGTGTATACGAAGCTCAACAGGATCTCCCATAGGGGCATGTTTTATCATAGTAACATCTGCTGTGGGAATAAGTCCCATATCTAAAAAGTGTTGCCGAAGAGAGCCCTCTCCCCCAACTGATAAGATAGTTGCCGCTTTTCCTATCGGCAAATCTTTTAATGTCATAAAAATTCCTCCCAATTATATGCCTAAAAAAGTGGCCCAAAATGTGATTTTAGAGCCACCCTCAATGTTTATATATTTATAAGAAGAATATACTCTTTTTATACCAATTTGTCAAGGCAGTTATAATATTTGAAAAATAAAATACTGTAAATGAAAAAATTTTTGAAAAAATTTTTATGGTATGTTATGATTAACTGTAGTGTGGACATATAGCTCAATTGGATAGAGCATCTGACTTCGGATCAGAGGGTTGAGGGTTCGATCCCTTCTATGTCCGCCATATATTTACACAATTTATAGCATTTTAAATCTTTTTCATTATGTTTTCTTTTCTTTTTTTATTATAAAATTTAAAATTATATAATGATTTGGAAAGAACTGAGGAGGATGAAAATGTTTTATATAACAGGGGACACTTGAAAAATGGCTGCAGACAATAGAAGATAAATTAAATTATAAGAGATGGTACTGTGGGCATTTTCATATAGAAAAAACTGATGAAAAAATGAGATTTTTATTTAATGATATTATAGAATTAAGAATAGAAAATAAGGGGCTGTTGCAAATTTGTAAAAAATAAAATTCTCTAAGAAAAAATAG
>DXWL01000062.1 GCA_019416865.1 Fusobacterium sp. | reverse complement strand
ATTATAAAATTTAAGTATAATTACTTATAATTACTTATAATCAATCCTACATTATGAGGTGAAATTATGTATAAAAATAAAAAAATATTGGCAGTAATTCCAGCAAGGGGAGGAAGTAAAGGTGTTCCAAGAAAAAATATAATAGAAGTTGGAGGACATCCTTTAATAAAATATACTATTGATTGTGGAAAAAATTCTAAGTATTTAGATAGAGTAGTTATCTCGACAGAAGACTTATTAATAAAAAGAGTAGCAGAAGAAAATGGTGGAGATGTTCCATTTTTAAGACCAAAAGAACTGGCAGAAGATACATCAAAAACAATAGATTGTATAGTTCATGCTGTAAATACTTTAAAATCTATGGGTGAAGAGTATGATTATGTAATGATTTTACAGAATACTGTGCCTCTTAGAAAATCATGGCATGTAGATGAATCAATAGAAATGTTAATTGATAGCAGTGAAAGAAGCCTTGTAAGTATTTCAGAAGTTGATGAACATCCAATTTTAATGAGAACTTTAAATGAAGACAAAACGGTTAAAAATCTTTTGCAAATGAATAGTACAATGAGAAGACAAGATTTTCCAAAATTCTATAAAGTTGATGGAGCAATAGCAATTCAAAAGATAGATGATGAGTTTAATTTGGAAACGAGTATTAATGATGGGAAACTTGGTTATGTAATAGAAAGAAAATATAGTACAGATATAGATAATTATTTAGATATCAAAATTATAGAATATTACTTGGAAAAAGAAAAGGAAGAAGAAGCTGAATTAATGAAGTAGGAGAGCTGTTATGAAAATATATCTAGTAACAGGAGCAGCAGGATTTATTGGGGCAAATTATCTTAAATATATTTTAAATAAACATAGTGATATATTTGTAGTTGTTCTAGATAAATTAACTTATGCTGGAAATTTAAAAAATATTGAAAATGAATTAAAAGATAAAAGAGTAGAATTTGTAAAAGGAGATATTTGCAACAATGAATTAGTTGAAAATATTTTTTCAAGATTTGATATTGATTATATTGTAAATTTTGCAGCAGAATCTCATGTTGACAGAAGTATTGAAAATCCAAAATTTTTCCTTGAAACAAATATTCTTGGAACTCAAACTCTTTTAGACACAGCAAAAAAATATTGGACTATTGGAAAAGATAAAAAAGGTTATCCAGTATATAAAGAAAATAAAAAATATCTGCAAGTATCAACAGATGAAGTTTATGGAAGCCTTAAAAAAGATATAGCAGAGGGAAAAGAATTAACTTTCAACGACAAAGATTTAGATATTCTTTTACAAAATAGAGGAGAAGTAAAAACTTTTGGAAATAAGTTTTTTACTGAAACAACACCGCTTTATCCAAAATCTCCATATTCAACATCAAAAGCAAGTGCAGATATGTTAGTTATGGCATATCAAGAAACATTCCATATGCCAGTAAATATAACAAGATGTTCAAACAACTATGGAGCTTATCAATTCCCAGAAAAACTAATTCCTTTAATAATAAATAATGTTTTACATGGAAAAAATCTTCCAGTATATGGAGATGGAATGAATGTAAGAGATTGGTTATATGTAGAAGACCACTGTAAAGGAATAGATACAGTTCTTGAAAAAGGAAGATTAGGAGAAGTTTATAATATCGGTGGATTTAATGAAGAAACAAATATAAATATTGTAAAACTAATAATAGATATAATTTCAAGAATAATGACAAATGAACCAGAATACAGAAAAGTATTAAAAACAGATTTAGAAAATATAAATTATAATCTTATAACTTATGTTCAAGATAGACTTGGACATGATGCAAGATATGCGATAGATCCAAGTAAAATAGTAAAAGAACTTGGATGGTATCCAGAAACACCATTTATAATAGGAATAGAAAAAACAATAAGATGGTATTTAGATAATCAAGAATGGATGGAAAATATAAAAAATAATCAAAAATAAAAAAATAGCAATAAAGTTTATAAAAAATATAGTTAGTGTATAATTAATTAAAATTAATTATACTAAAAAATTTTTAAAATTTAATAGGATATTTTTATATTTTTTTTGATAATAATACTAATAAAATAATATTTTTCTCTAATTTGAAAATAGTATAAATATTTTTAAATATCTATACTATTTTATG
This sequence comes from Fusobacterium sp., assembly GCA_019416865.1. Classification (GTDB taxonomy): domain Bacteria; phylum Fusobacteriota; class Fusobacteriia; order Fusobacteriales; family Fusobacteriaceae; genus Fusobacterium_B. The sequence goes on along the minus strand of DXWL01000062.1, from coordinate 1,525 downwards.
GAGGAAAAAATGAAAATTTTATCAGTTATGAAAGCATCAAATCCACAAGAACTTGGAGGAATAGAAACTTTTAATAGAGTATTAAAAAAAATGTTTGAAAAAGAGTTATATTTTTTTGCTCAACCATTAAAAGGTAAAAAATATTTTCCTGTTGAAGATATAATAGAGTTTAAAGCTAATAGCATTTATAACAAAATATTAAAGTTTTTATTTGGAAAAAGTTTTTCTATGCAGTTAAGTTTAGAAAGACAAAAAGCTGATATTTATATTCTAAATCAGTCTGGTGATTTAAAATTAATAAAAAATATAAAAAAACCTTGTATTTTGATACAGCATATAGACTTTAATAACTATTTTGGAAGTAAAGATTATAAAAAAATAAAATATGCTAAAGAAAAATTAGATTATTTTGTTTTTCTTTCAAATTATGATAAAGAAAGATTTATAAAAGAGATAAATTTTCCTCGAAAGAAAGCAATTGTTATAAGACATAGTTGTGAAATGGAGTTATTAAAAGATAAGAAAGTTAAATCAAAAAGTTTAATAATGGTTTGTAGATTAATTAATAAACAAAAAAGAATTGATTTAGCAATAGAGGTAATGAAAAAGTTACCAGATTTTATATTGAATATTTATGGAGATGGAAGAGATAGGGAATATTTAGAAAATATAATAAAAGAAAGTAATTTAAAAAATGTATTTTTACATGGTGGAACTAATCAAGTAAAAGAGAAGTTAGATGAAAATAGTATCTTTGTAATGACAAGTGATTATGAAGGATATCCAATAACAACTATAGAAGCTATGAGAAGAGGATTACCAATAATATTAAGAAATACTTTTGATTCTGCTCCAGATATAGTACAAAATAACGGAATTTTATTAGAAAAAGAATGGAATAAAGATAAATTTGTAGAAGCAGTAAGAGAGATTTATAATAATTATGATTATTATTCTGAAGATTCTATAAAAATGGGAAAACGTCATGATTTTGAAGTTATAAAAAAAGAATGGAAAAAGTTATTTAGTAAATATGAATAATATAAAATAATAAAGTGAGGAGATATGGAGCAAATAAAAATAAGTATAATAGTACCAGTTTATAATGTAGAAAATTATATTGAAAAATGTCTTAATAGTATTTTAAATCAAACTTTAAAAGAAATAGAAATAATATTGATAAATGATGGTTCAACAGATAATTCATTAAAAAAAATAGAAAAGTATAAAAGTGATAAAAGAGTTATAATAATAAATAAAAAGAATGAAGGTTTGACTAAAACAAGAAATACAGGATTGAAAATTGCAAAGGGAAAATACATATACAACATGGATTCAGATGATTATTTAGAATCAAATAAAGCTTTAGAAAAATTATATAATAAAGTTGAAAAAGATGATTTAGATATTTTAGTATTTGATTTTTATAGAGAGTATAAAAACAAAAAAGAATATTCAAAAAATATAGATATGTAGTGAACCCATTTTCTTAGACACATATTTTAATTATTGATTAACAAGGATT
>DXWL01000061.1 GCA_019416865.1 Fusobacterium sp. | reverse complement strand
GATTTATACAATCTATGCCATTCATATGGTATTTTTTTCCCATAGTTTTTTAAATAAAAATCATCTATTCTTTTTTTTTCTTCTTTTGTCAAAATAACATTTTCATATATTTTTTTTCTTTCTTTTTCATGTACTTTTTTTATTTCTGTTTTTCTTTGTATATAATTTGAAATTATATTTAAAATTATATTTAGTATTTCTTTTTTTCTCATTTTTTCCAATAACCTCCAAATTTATAATTCCATTCTTCCGGTAAAAATGTCCCTATTCCACTTGCTGGACAAAAAGTTAATTCTCCAAAATATACTCTTCCTTCTATATTATAAAAATCAACTCTTACAAAATTAAAATCTTCTGCTAACTTTTTAGCTAATTCCAACATTAAACTATAATTTTTAGGTTTATTATTTATTGAAATAGAATGTTTTTCTACAGGTTTTATTGGATTTACTAGTCCTATAAATTCTTGTAACTCCCAATTTTTATCATAAAAGTCTATTGTTTCTTCTGTTGTCCTATCTTTTATCAACTGACAATATTTTACTTCTCCATTAAAACAATAAAATTTATAGTCTCTTAAATCTTTTTCAACATTATTTTCTAAAAATTTTTCTACTACTATTTTTCTTGGGATATCACTATAATATTTCTCCATAGATAAAATTCCATAGTCCAATTTTAATTGATTGTTTAATTCTCTAATTATCTCTTTTTTATTTACTTTACTTTTATCTCTAACTATTTGTACAGGTCCACTATTATGATTAGCTTTAGCTACAAATGAATTAGGTAGTTTATTCCATTGTTCTTCTGTTAATTTATCTGTTACTAAATACAGAGGAATTAAATACTCTTCTCCTATTTTCTCTTTTACATACTCTCTTACTCTATATTTATCTGCGCAAATTGAATACAAAGGATTATTATCATATAATTTTCTAAATTGTATTTTTTGATTAAATGTTTTTGGCTCTTTATTAAAATCTATCTCATATCCTAAATATTTTTTAAACTGTTTCTTTATATACTTTTCTTTGGCTTTAGTTGTAGAATAAAAAGTTTTTAAATATAGTTGTCTTAAGTATAAATGAAAAAATCTTATCCAATAAAATTGTTTTAGAAAACTTTTAATTTTTTTCAATATTTTCACCTTCTCTATTTCTTATATAGAATTCTCTATACCATCTAACAAACTTTCTTAATCCTTCCCTTAAACTTGTTTTAGGCTTAAAATTAAAATCTCTTTCTAATGTACTTACATCTGCATAAGTTACTGGTACATCTCCTGGTTGCATTGATACTAATTTCTTATGACTTTCAAAATCATAATCTTTAGGTAATACTCCTTCATTTACCAGTTCTTCTTGTAATATAGTTACAAAATCTAATAGATTTTCTGGACTATTATTCCCTATGTTATAAATAGAGTAAGGTGGTACTGGTAATCCATCCTCTCCTATTTTTCTTTCTGGAACTTTTTCCATTACAGATTTTACCCCATAAACTATATCATCTATATAAGTAAAATCTCTTTTACAATTACCATAATTAAATATCTCTATAACTTCATTTTTTCTTAATTTATTTGTAAAGCTGAAATATGCCATATCTGGTCTACCTGCTGGTCCATATACAGTAAAAAATCTAAGTCCTGTTGAAGGAATATTATATAGTTTTGAATAACTATGAGCCATTAATTCGTTTGATTTTTTAGTAGCTGCATATAATGATACTGGATTATCTACCTTATCATCTACTGAATATGGTATTTTTTTATTACTTCCATATACAGAAGATGATGAAGCATATACTAAATGTTCTACTCCCTTAGCTCCATTATCATAACTATGTCTACAAGCTTCTAAAATATTGTAAAATCCTATCATATTACTTTGAATATATGCATCTGGATTTATAATACTATATCTTACTCCCGCTTGAGCTGCTAAGTTTACTACTATCTCTGGCTTATATTCATTGAAAATATTAGCTATTATATTCTTATCAGCTATATCTCCCTTTATAAAGTGATATTTAGAATTTGGATGTTTCTCTATCTCTTTTTTTATCTCTGATAATCTCCACTCTTTTATACTTACATCATAGTAATTATTTAGATTATCTATCGAAACTATATTAATATTTTCAACTGTTCTTAATAGTTCTAATATTAAATTAGAACCTATAAATCCAGCTCCACCAGTTACTAATATAGTTTTTCCTTTCAACTCTATATTTTGCATATTCCTCAACTCTTTCTTTAATTAATCTCTTTTGAATATATCTCTTGTATATACTTTATCTTTTACATCATCTAAAGAACTATCATATCTATTAGCTATAATACTTTGACTTAATTTTTTAAATTCATCTAAATTATTAACTACTTTACTTCCAAAGAAAGTTGCTCCATCTTCTAAAGTAGGTTCATAAATAATTACTGTTGCTCCTTTTGCTTTTATACGTTTCATTATTCCTTGAATACTACTTTGACGGAAATTATCACTATTACTTTTCATAGTTAGTCTATATACTCCAACTACTATCTCTTTTTCCTTTGTTGGATCATATGAACTATTAGCTTCATAAGCTCCTGTTAATTCTAATACACGATCAGCTATGAAATCTTTACGAGTTCTATTTGATTCTACTATTGCACCTATTACATTTTGAGGTACTCTATCATAGTTAGCTAGTAATTGTTTTGTATCTTTTGGTAAACAATACCCTCCATATCCAAATGATGGATTATTATAGTAACTTCCTATTCTTGGATCTAAACATACTCCATTTATTATCTCTTGAGTATTTAGTCCTTTCATCTCTGCATAAGTATCTAACTCATTAAAATAACTTACTCTCAATGCTAAATATGTATTAGAGAATAATTTTACTGCTTCAGCTTCAGTAAATCCCATTATTAATGTTTCTATATTCTCTTTTATTGCTCCCTCTTGTAATAACTTAGCAAATTCATTAGCTTTTTTAGTTAATTCTTCATCATTTTTATCAGTAGAAACTATAATACGTGAAGGGTATAAATTATCATATAGAGCTTTTGATTCTCTTAAAAACTCGGGACTAAATATTATATTCTTAGTATTATATTTCTTTCTTACTGATTCAGTATATCCTACTGGAATAGTTGATTTAATTACCATAATTGCATTAGGATTAACTTTTAATACTGTTTCAATTACATTTTCTACTGCTGATGTATCAAAATAGTTAGTTTTTGAATCATAGTTTGTTGGTGCTGCTATTACTACAAACTCTGCATCTTTATATGCAAATTTAGCATCTAAAGTAGCTACTAAATCAAGCTCTTTATTTGCTAAATAATCCTCTATATAATCATCTTGAATTGGGGATTTTCTATTATTTATCATTTCCACTTTTTCTGGGATAATATCCACAGCTGTAACCTTATGATGCTGTGCTAATAATACAGCTATTGATAAACCTACATATCCTGTTCCTGCTACTGCTATTTTCATTTTTCTTCCTCAATCTTCTCCTTTTTAAAATATTTCTTCATATTTTTTTATAATAATATTCACATCATATTTTCTCTTTATTAGATTTTTTATTTTTAATGAATCATATTTTTTTAATAAAGCATTCCTTAACTGTTCACTATTACTTATATCTATAATTTCTCCATTTAATCCATCTTCTATTATTTCATTTATACCTCCTTATTTGTCAATTTTTTTATCAAGATAAACTCAATGTTTACAACAC
>DXWL01000060.1 GCA_019416865.1 Fusobacterium sp. | reverse complement strand
TTAAAGAAAAAATGTCAATAATTGAGTTGAGCACTTGACAGGGTACAGATCACATAATAACCTTAATATTCTTTCTTGGATGCTAAGATTATTTTAATATTAAAATATTTTCACAAATTAATATTCTGTTTTTGAAATGAAAAAAACTTTTATAACCATATGCAGTTCTTTTTAATGATTTTATTTTACAATTAACTCCTTCTAAAACTCCGTTTTAATAAAAATATTTCAAACTATTTTTTATATACCAAATTAAATTTTTAAATATTTTTAATGAAGTTTTCATAATATTTGGAATATTATTATTTTTTCTAAGAAAAGAGATAAATTTTTTTAAATTTCTATTTTTTATAGAATACAAAAATTCTTGATAAAGATAATAACTTTCTTTTAATACAATATCGCAGGAAATGATGTAATTTATAATACCTTCCTGTGACATAAAGCACCTATCAGGAAGTACATTTATTATTTTTTTATTTTCAGCATCATAAATGCTAATTTAACAGAATTAGAGATACAGCAGTTTTTAGAAACAAGAGAAGTTTCGGCAAAAAATGTTTTTTTACATTTATTACAAAGAAATCTTTGCTTTTTTAGTTTTAGGATACAATTAAATCCAGAAATCTTCATCATTTTAACAGAATAGGTTTTAAACCCATATTTAATAACTTTATGCGCATAACAATGAGGACATTCTTTAACTTCATAAGAAAGTACAGCATAAAAAATTTTAATTTTAATATTTTTAATGAATTCTTCTTCAATTTTAAAATTTTCAAAAAATATATTTTCATCTTTAATATTAAGTAAAAGTTTGATAAAATAGTCTTGAAACAAATAAATCCCGCCTTTAATATTTTTGTTTGCAACTTAATTTTAACAGGAAAATTTATTTGTCTCATCTTTTTTTGTAAAAAATTAAAAATGGTACCAGTACATTTATATCAACACCAAAAATTATACACTCCATTAAATTTTGTTTTCTTTAAAAAAGTAAAAAGGTATAATTAAATGCAAAAAATAATAGTAAAATTAAAAAGATCGACTCCTTTAGAATACAGGAATCAATCCTTGATAATTAATGATTAAATTATAAAATATCTAAAAAAATATTTATTACATTTTTCAGAAATTTTATTTTCTAGATTTTTTATATCCTTTTATAGCTTCATTAAGGATTTTGTCAACCCTTTTTTATTAAAGTTTTATAAATTTTCTTCTAATAAAAAATCTATAATTCTTTTTCTTATTATTCCGTCAATATTATACTCTCCTAAACTATCCATAGAGAGAACATATTTTGGGTAATTATCTTCTATTTTTTTCAAAGGAGAAAATTCTCTTTCTACAGTTTCAGTAGAAGCTAATAAATATGTAACTTGAATATATAGCTTTTCATTTTCCAAAGTTCCTATAAAGTCTATTTCTTTTGTACCTAATTTACCTATATTTACTGTATATTTTCTTCTGATTAGTTCTAAGTAAATTATATTTTCTAAATATCCTGCTATATCGTTTGGTCTGTAACCTAATTTTGCATGTCTGAATCCTAAATCAGTAAGATAAAATTTTTCCATTGTTTCTAAAAGAGCTTTTCCCTTTACATCATATCTTTGAACTGATGAAATAATATAAGCACTTTCTAAAGCTTTTAAATAATTATATACAGTTTCTCTGCTTAGTTTTCTTCCTTGACTTTTTAAAAAGTCAGAAACATTTTTGGCAGAAAAAGTATTTCCAATATTATCAAAAACATATAAAATGATTCTTTCAAGAAGCTCTACATCTCTTATGTTATTCTTTGCAACCACATCTTTTAGTAAAATAGAACTGTAAATATCAGACAAATATTGATAAATATTGCTTTTATCATAGCTGAAGTTATGTATTCCAGGAAGTCCTCCAAATTGAAGATACTGTTCAAAGTATTCTTCATTGTTTAAAATATTCTGTGGATTTTGGATTTTAGCAAAATCTATATATTCTTTAAAAGAAAGAGGATAAACTTTAATTTCCACATATCTTCCTGCAATATATGTTGCAAGTTCTGATGAAAGAAGGTTTGCATTTGAACCTGTAATATAGATATCACAATCTAAATCAACCATAAATGAATTCACAGCTTTTTCCCAATGTTCTACTTCTTGAATTTCATCAAGAAGAATATATACTTTTCCTGTTAAAGTTTGAGATTTTTCTATTATATAGTTGTATAGAGTTTTAAATTCAGTCAAATCACTAAACATTAAAGATTCAAAATTTATGTATATAATATTTTGGGAAAGTATTCCTCTTTCTAAAAGTTCTTGTGAGATTAATTTTAAAATCATTGATTTTCCACTTCTTCTCATTCCAGTAATAACTTTTATAACAGGTTTATCTATGAAATTTCTAATTTTTTTAAGATACAGTTCTCTTTTTATCATAATTATCACCTCTATACTATTAGAATATCATTTTATAAAAAGTTTTGCAACTTATAAAAGACAAAAATACAAAAAATTGAAAATTATAAGCAGCAAATTTAAAATTTCTTTTAGTCATAACAAAAAAACTTCCTTGATATTAATTAAATTATACTTATAATTCATTAATACTCAAGAGAGATTCCTATTTTACAACAAACACTTCATACTTTTAAAACTTAAGTTTACATCAATAAAAAATAACTCCAACATATAAACAACTGGAGTTATTAAAAAACTTATTTATTTTCTAATAAGATTTTTTATTTATTATTTTGCTGTATATCTTTTTCCAATAATTCTTCAAAATGATTTATTATTTTTTCTACTTCACATATTCCTTTTTCTCTTGTATCAAATTGAGAAATCACATCTTCCATATTTTTTCCAATACACAATTCATTTCCAAGAAAATTATTAATTTTATTTTTTAATTCTGGATTATGTGAATAAAGTACTCCCAAAGCAAAATTCATTGGAGAGTTCCAATCACGTTTTAATAAATTATCATTTGCTTTTACTCCAAATTCTAAATAATGGCATTTTAGATACGTTCTCAATATCCTTTCTAATCTTAAAGCTAAATTTTCCAAATCCATTTTTTACTCCTCCTCATATGATTTATTAAAATATACAGCAAAAAATAACTGAAATAATTTGTGCACAATATATCACTTACTAATCATTTAACTTGTATTTCTTTCCATATAAAAAAGTTAACAAGAATAGACCATACTATAAATACTATTACTGTTGAATAAGCTGCTCCTATACTTCCATATTTTTTTATTAAAAATATATTTAAGAATATATTAGAAAAACAAGCAATTATAGAACTATATATATTCAGTTTAGGCTTTTTTAACGTAAATAAAATATTTGCTCCTAAAACTCTAAAAGTTCCTGTGAAAAAATATCCAACACATAAAATTTTAAATATATTTATTGAATCTTTATACTGTTCTCCAAATATTTTTAAAATTATATATTTCCCAAACAAAAGACTATTTGTTACTATAAAGATATTCATCATTATTAAAAATAACATTATTTTTTTATAATTTTCTTTTATCCACTCTCTATTTTTATTATTCTTTACAAAATATGGATATATATATATCATTATAGAATGAGGAATAAATTCTAAACCAAAAGGAATTATATTAGCTGTTTTATAAGTAGCTAATATATTTTTATCTCCTATTAAGATTCCTATTGATAATATATCAATCATATGTATAAAAGAAACTATTGAATTATTAATTTGAGCTGATAAAGAATACTTCATTATTTCTTTTTTTAAAGAAAAATTTATTTTTGATTTAATTAAATATTGTTTAATTTTTTCTAAACCATTATATTTTAAAATAACTAGTGTTACTAATATAAAACCAATATATTTTCCTAAAATAACACCTTTCAATTCATATAAGTATCCACCTATTACCATTAAAATAACAGTTGATAAAGTATTTATAGTTGAAAGAACTGACATCTCTTTGTTTTTTAATTCGGCTCTCCAATACATTAAAAACGAATCAATTATTATTGTAAAAATAAGAAATCCTGACATATATAAAAGTATTTCTTTTCCCTCTTTGATTTTAAAATTTCCAAAAAAACAATATAAAATAACTATTCCTGTCAAAACTATATTTATAATTATTCCCAATTTGAAAGTAAATTTAAATATCTCATTTTTTTCTTTTTCATTACTTTTACTAGCAAATTGTAAAAGTCCATTATTTATTCCTAAACCACTAAATAGTAAAAACATAGAAAGTAAATTTTGAGAATAAGAATAAATTCCAAAATTTTCTTTAGACAATACTTTAACTATAAAAATTCCGTTACAAAACAATAAAATTTTATTTATAACATTAGAAGAAAAAATATGAAAAAAACCTGTTTCATATAGTTTTTTTATTTTATTTTTTATTTCCATATTTTACCTTACTCTTAATTCTATTTTTTTCATCTCTTGTGTTGAAAATTCTTTAAACTCATCAAATTTAACTGGTAAGCCTGTTAATTGTGATTTATATGCTGCTAGTATTATTTTTACTGCATTCATTCCTT
>DXWL01000006.1 GCA_019416865.1 Fusobacterium sp. | reverse complement strand
ATTTAAAGAAAAAATGTCAATAATTGAGTTGAGCACTTGACAGGGTACAGATCACTATGTCTGCCGTCCATTCTGTGAGAAGTTCTCACTTCACATATAGTTCTTTCTCCATCATTGCTTATAATCCTTGTGTAATGATGTCCATTTTCTGTATAATGATGTCCGCCAAAAGCAAATGCAGAGGCAGATATAACTAATAATCCAACTGTTAATAATTTTTTCATAATTTACCTTCTCTCCTATTATAAATGTATCTTTATATCATAAGGATACAATATAATTGTGGCACAGAGATGTCAAAATAAAAAAATATGATAAAAAAATAAAAAAATATAATTTGACTAGAAAGTGAAAGTTTATGTATACTGAAATTAGAGATTTACTCACGAGAATTATACAGAGGTTTTGGGTGATAGATTATGGTTAAAAAAAATAAAAATCTGATGATTCTAGGGACATCATCAGGAGCAGGAAAAAGTATAATCACAACAGGATTGTGCAGAATATTTTATAAAGATGGTTACAGTACAGTGCCTTTTAAAGCACAGAATATGGCTCTTAATTCTTTTGTTACGAGAGATGGATTGGAGATAGGACGTTCACAGGGAGTTCAGGCAGCAGCTTGTAAAATTGAAGCAGAGGGCTTTATGAATCCTCTTCTTTTGAAACCTTGTGGAAATAATACTATTCAGGTTATTTTAAATGGAAAACCTGTTGGAAATATGAGTGGATATGAATTTTTTAAAGAAAAGCCGAAATACAGAGAGGATATATTAAAAGCCTATAAAAATACAGAAAAATTTGATATTTGTGTCTTAGAGGGAGCAGGGAGTCCTGTCGAAATTAATATAAAAGAAAATGATTTGGTAAATATGGGAATGGCAGAGATGGCAGATGCCCCTGTAATTCTTACAGCTGATATTGACAGAGGAGGAGTTTTTGCTTCTGTTGTGGGAACAATGGTACTTCTTGAGCCTCATGAAAAAAAGAGAGTAAAGGGAATAATAATAAATAAATTCAGAGGAAAAAAAGAGAGTCTTGAGCCAGGAATAAAAAAACTTGAAGAGCTTACAGGAGTTCCTGTTTTGGGAATAGTTCCTTATGGCAATATAGATATAGAAGATGAGGACAGAGTAACTGATAAACTTAGAAAATTAACAGATGGGACAATAAATATTGCTGTTATAAATTTAAATCACCTGTCAAACTTTACAGATATGGATCCTTTAAAAAGAATAAAAGATGTGAATATAGATTATGTAGATGAGCCTTATGAACTTGATAAGGCAGATATAATAATTATTCCAGGCTCAAAAAATACTATCCATGATATGGAGATAATGAGAGAGAAAAAAATGGATATAAAAATAAAGGAGCTTTATGAGAGAGGAAAAATTATAATAGGAATTTGTGCAGGATTTCAGATTCTTGGAAAAACTCTTAAAGACATGCAGGGAATAGAAGGAAATATCCAAATTTCACAAGGGCTTGGAATTTTGGATATTGATACTGTATTTTTAGACGGAAAGATGACGACACAGTATAAGGGGGAATTAAAAAATACCAGTGGTATACTTGAAGGACTTGACGGGGAAAAAATAGAGGGATTTGAAATTCATCACGGAGCAAGTTTTACTAAAACAGAAACAAAACTGACAGATGATACCTTTGTAAAAGCTGTGGTAAAAGAAAATGTATTTGGAACATATATTCATGGAATATTTGAAAATAATAGAATAACAGAAAAGATTTTGAACATAGTAAGAGAAAAAAAAGGGATTTCAGAATTAAAACTAAAAGAAACTTTTGAAGAATATAGAGAAAAAGAATTTGATAAGCTTGAAAAATTGTTGAGAGAAAATCTTGATATAGAAAAAATTTATGAGATTATAGAAGATAATTAAGGGAAAGGGAAGCAAAAATGGTGTTTATAATAAAATATTGGGCAGCATATATAATGGATCTTATTTTTGGAGATCCATATTGGTTTCCCCATCCTGTGAGATTTATAGGAAAACTTATAAGTTTGTGTGAAAAAATTTTTTATGGTTTTAAAAATAAAACTTTTTGGGGAGGAGTTACAGCTTTTATTGTTATAGGAATAACTGTAACTATTTCTTATTTTTTAGCAGGACTTTCAGAATATGTTGAAATATTTTTATTATACACAACTCTTGCTGGAAAATGTTTGGCTGATGAGGGGATAAGAGTTTATAATATTTTGAAAAAAGGAGATATGGAAGAAGCTAAGAAAAAACTTTCCTATCTTGTGAGCCGTGATACAGAAACAATGGACAGCACACAGATTGTGAGAAGTATTTTGGAAACTTTCAGTGAAAATTCTGTTGATGGGATAATATCTCCTATGTTTTTTGCTTTTTTAGGAAGTTGTTTTGAAATAAATGGAGTAAGTCTTGCTCTCCCCTTTGCAATGGGATATAAAAGTATAAATACTTTGGACTCAATAATTGGCTATAAAAATGAGAGATATATAAACTTTGGTACTGTATCAGCAAAGATAGATGATATTGCAAATTTTATTCCTGCAAGAATAGCAGGTATGTTTCTTATACCAACAGCAGCTTTTTGCATGGGATTTGATTATAAAAACTCGTTGAAAATATTTTTAAGGGACAGACATAACCATGCAAGTCCAAACTCTGCTCATGGAGAATCTGCTTTTGCAGGAGCTTTGGGAGTACAATTTGGAGGAAAAACAAAATATTTTGGTACATGGTATAATAAACCTACAATCGGAGATAAGATAAAAGAATTTGAATTAAATGATATATTGAGAGGAAGAAAATTATTATATGGAACTTATTTCATGGGAATAATTTTATTTTCGATGTTAAAATATATAAATAAAATTTTCTAAGAAAAAATATCAGCTATTTATATTGTTCATTTCACTAAAAATGATAAACTCGGATTTTCATCCTCAAACATATCATTTTTTAGCGTTCAATTCACTGCATAAATTACGCAGATATTTTTAATATCGAAAATTTTATTTAATAATTTTATTTGGTAAATTAGGAAGAGAGGAGAGCATAATGGATCTGCATGGAGGAAATATATACAAACTTCAGAGAGAGGGAAAAGAGGAGATACTTGATTACAGTTCAAATATTAATCCTCTAGGTGTTCCTGAAACTTTAAAAAAAGCAGTAAATGAAAATTTTTCAGCTCTTGAAAGATATCCTGATATTAATTATGTAGAGCTTAGGGAAAGTATAGGAGATTATAACAATATAGATTTTGAAAATATAATTGTTGGCAATGGAGCTACAGAGGTACTTTTTCTTTTTGTAAAAGCGTTAAATCCTAAAAAAGTTCTTATAGTTTCTCCTACATTTGCTGAATATGAGAGAGCTTTAAAAAATACAGGGGCAGAGATAGATTATTTTGAGCTTAAAGAGGAAGAAAATTTTATTTTAAATAAAGAAAAATTTATTGTAAAAGCTAAGAAATATGATCTTGCTGTAATATGTAATCCTAATAATCCAACAGGAAAATTTATTTCAAAAGAAATAATAAATGAAATAAATTTAGAACTTATAAAATCAGAAACAAAGCTGTTTATAGATGAATGTTTTATAGAATTTATTTCTAACTGGAAAGAGAAAAGTGCAGCTGATTTTTGCTCTGAAAATATTTTTATCTTAAGAGCTTTAACAAAATTTTTTGCACTTCCAGGATTAAGACTTGGGTATGGAATATGTTTTGATAAAAAAATAATAGAAAAAATAAATAATATAAAAGAACCTTGGAGTGTAAATGGATTTGCAGATTTAGCAGGAAAAATTATTTTAAAAGATGAGGATTATATTGCTAAAACTGAAAAATGGATAGAAGAGGAAAGAGAGTGGTTTATAACTTCCTTAAAAGAGATTGAAAAAGAGAAAAAAATTAAAGTCTACGAAACAGAAACAAATTTTATTTTGATAAAATTAAACAGCATGACATCTTCAATTTTTAAAGAAAAAATGACAGAAAAAAATATTTTAGTAAGAGATGCTTCTAATTTTAAATTTTTAAATAATTCTTATATAAGACTTGCAATAAAGGACAGAGAAAAAAATCAAAAAGTTATAAATGCAGTAAAAGAGGTATTAAGATGAAAGGGTTTCTTTTGGGAGGAACAAACAGCGGGATAGGAAAAACTACTTTATCAATGGGACTTATGAGTTGTTTTTTTTGTGTTTCTCCTTTTAAATGTGGTCCTGATTATATTGATGGAAAATTTCACGAATATGTAACAGGAAATAAAAGTTATAATCTTGATTATTTTTTAATGGAAGAAGAGGGAGTTAAAAAAGTTTTTTTCAACGAAAGTGATGATTCTAAAATTTCAATTGTTGAAGGAGTAATGGGACTTTATGACGGAATAGATAACTCTCTTGATAACGGAAGTTCAGCCCATATAAGCAGAATCTTAAATCTTCCGGTGATACTTGTGGCAGATGGAAAAGGAAAAAGTACCAGTATTGCTGCACAGATAATGGGATATCAAAATTTTGATAAAAGAGTAAATATAATCGGAGTAATAATAAATAGAGTATCCAGTGAAAAAACATATAAGTTAATGAAAGAGGCCATTGAAAAATACTGTAAAATAAAATGCTTTGGTTATCTTCCAAATTTGAAAGATATTGAGATTTCAAGCAGACATCTTGGGTTAATTCAAGCTGATGAAATAGAAAACTTAAATGAAAAAATAAAAAAACTAAAAAAAGAGATAGAAAAAACAGTTGATATAGAAGAAATTTATAAAAGTATAGATTTTGATTTTCCAAAATATTATGAAAAAGAGAATAATTTAGATAATCTAAAAGAAAAGTATAGTGGATTAAAAATAGGAATTGCAAAAGATGAAGCTTTTTCATTTTATTACAATGATAATATCGACTTTTTAAAAAATATTGGAGCAGAGATAAAATATTTTTCTCCTATATATGATAAAAAAATTCCGAAAGATATTCATATGATTTACTTTGGAGGAGGATATCCTGAAAATTATGCTGAGGAACTTTCAAAAAATATCTCTATGAAAAAATCAATAAAGGATTTTTATGATAAAAATGGTGTGATTTATGGAGAGTGTGGAGGATATATTTATCTTTCTAAAACTCTTGTAGATATAAAAGGAAATAAATATAATTTTACAGATCTTACAGATGATGAAATAGTAATGACGGAAAAACTTAATATAAAAAGATTTGGATATATTAATGTGGTGTGGAATAATTTTCATGGCAGGGGGCATGAGTTTCATTATTCAAAAGTAAAAGATGAGGAAAATATAAAAAACAGAGCTTTTTATATAGAAAAGCCTGATGGAAGAAATTGGAGATGTGGTTGTGAATCAAAAAATCTTTTGTGTGGTTATCCACATCTTTATTTTTCAGGAAGCAGAGAAATAATTTTAAACCTTCTTGACAGAGCTTTAAAATATAAGGAGCAGAGAGGAAAAAATGAATAATATAGGAAAAGATTATATAAAAAAACCTGAAGATATAGAAAAAAGAAGTTTTGAAATAATAACAGAAGAACTTGGGGAGAAAAATAAAAAATTTTCTTTTGAAGAACTTCCGATTATAAAAAGAGTTATTCATACAACAGCAGATTTTGAGTATGCAGATCTTATAAAATTTTTAAATAATCCTGTTGAAGCAGGAAAAAAAGCCTTAGAAAAAGGCTGCAGAATTTATTGTGATACAAATATGATAGTAAATGGTTTAAGTAAAAGTATCTTAAAAAAATATAACTGTACTCCTTATTCTCTTGTAAGTGACGAAGAAACAGCAAAAGAGGCAAAAAAAAGAGGCGTAACAAGATCCATTGTAGGAATGGAAAAAGCTGGACAGGACAGTAAAACTAAAATTTTTATTATTGGAAATGCTCCTACAGCACTTTATAAATTAAAAGAGATGATAGAAAAAGAAGAGATCGAAAAACCAGCTCTTGTAATAGGTGTTCCAGTAGGATTTGTAGGGGCTGCTGATTCAAAGAAAATATTTGAAAATATAGATGTTCCATATATCACAGTTGAAGGAAGAAAGGGAGGAAGTACAGTAGCTGTTGCTGTTCTTCATGGAATTTTGTATCAGTTGTATAAGAGAGAGGGATTTTAAATGAAAACTTTAAAATCAGGGTATACAACAGGGAGCTGTGTATCAGCTTGTGTAAAAGCAGCTCTTGTATCTCTTTTTGAAAATAAAGAGATTAAAACAGCAGAGATTGAAGCATTAAATGGTGAACAGTTAAAAATTCCTGTAAAAAAAATCAGAAAGAGAAACCATTTTTGTACTGCTGTTGTAGAAAAATATTCAGGAGATGATCCTGATGTAACAAATGGAATTGATATCTGTGCAAAAGTAAAAGTTGTAAAAGATTTTCCCAATATAAAAAGAGGGTATTATCTTGATAATATTTTGATTTATGGGGGAAGAGGGGTTGGTATTTCTACTAAAAAAGGACTTCAGTGTTCTGTGGGAAAATCTGCAATAAATCCTGGTCCTCTTAAAATGCTTGAAAATACTGTGAAAGAATTTTTACAAGACAGAGATATTAAGCTTGAAATAATAGTATATATTCCTTTGGGAAAAGAAAAATCTCAAAAAACTTTTAATGAAAAACTGGGAGTAATAGGAGGTCTTTCTATTCTTGGCTCAACAGGAATATTAAATCCTATGAGTGAAGAGGCTCTAAAAAAATCTCTTTTTACAGAGCTTAAAGTTCTTAAAGAAAATAAAGGCGATGATTGGGTAATTTTTTCTTTTGGAAATCATGGGAAAAAATATTGTGAAAATTTAGGGCTTGATATGGAAAGAGTTGTTCTTATGAGCAACTATGCAGGTTTTATGTTTGAATGTGCAGCAGAGCTTGGATTTAGAAGAATAATTCTTACAGGGCATATAGGAAAAGCAGTAAAACTTGCAGGAGGAATATATAATACTCACAGCAGGACAGCAGATTGTCGTATGGAGATTATGGGAGCTAATGCCTTTCTTGTTGGAGAAAAGGCTGAAAATATTTTAAAAATTTTAAATTCAGCCACAGTGGAAGAAGCTTGTGATTATGTAACAGAAAAAAAAGTGTTTCAAATGATAGCTGAAAAAGCAGCTAAAAAACTTATAGAATATACAAGATGTGAAGATTTAAGATGTGAGGTTCTTATTTTTTCATATGGAGAAAAAGAGTTGGGACACAGCAGAGGATTTTATAAATTAGCAGAAGAGGTAAAAAATGAAAAAAGTTAATGTTGTGGGACTTGGAACAGGAAATATAGATTATCTCACAATGGCAGGGATAAAATGTATTCAATCTGCCGATATTATAATTGGAGCAGAAAGACATATAGAGGATATATCATCTCTTCTTAAAGAAAATCAGAAAAAATATATTCTAAAAAAAATATCAGATACAAGAGATTTTATTTTGAATAACAAAGAAAAAGAGATTACTGTAATTGTTTCAGGAGATACAGGTTTTTACAGCCTTCTTAATTATTTGAAAAAAAATCTTCCTGAAATATCTTTTAATACAGTACCCGGAATATCATCTTTTCAGTATCTTTTTGCAAAACTTGGTGAAACTTGGGAAAATTATAATCTTTATAGTGTTCATGGAAGAGAGCTTAATATTACAGAAGTTTTTAAAAACAGCAGAGCTGGAGTAGTTCTTCTTACAGATAAAGAAAATTCTCCATATATAATAGGAAGGATTTTGATGAAAAATAATTTTCCTGATGCAAAGCTTATATGTGGAGAGAGATTATCTTACTCTGATGAGAGAATAACTGAGTTTTATGCCAGAGATTATGAAAAACATAACAGAGAGTATGAAATGAATGTACTTATTATTAAAAAGGAGAAATAATGGGACATATAGCTGACAGAGATTTTATAAGAGGGGAAGTCCCTATGACAAAAGAGGAAGTGAGAGCAGTTTCTGTTGCAAAGCTTTCTTTATCAGAAAAATCTGTGCTTATTGATGTGGGAGCAGGAACAGGTTCTGTAGGGATAGAAGCAGCAACATATATAAAAAAAGGGAAAGTGTTCGCCATAGAGAGAAAAGCTGAAGGAATAGAACTTATCAAAAAGAACTGTGAAAAATTTGGTATAAAAAATTTGGAAATAATACATGGTATAGCTCCTGATGACTTGAGTATTAAAAATTTTGACAGAATGTTTGTGGGAGGCTCAGGAGGAAACCTTGATGAGATAATAAAATATTTTTCAGAATGGGGAAAGAAGAAGAGTATAATAGTTATAAATATAATAGCCCTTGAAACTCTTTCAAAAGTACAAACTCTTTTTAAAAAATATAAAATAAAAAATATGGAAATTATAAATATATCTGTATCCAGAGGAAAGCAGATTGGAGGATACACAATGATGTATGGGGAGAATCCCATTTATATCATAAGAGGAGAAAAAGGAGAAGAAGTTAATGAGTAAATTTTATGGAATAGGGATAGGAGTGGGAGATCCTGAAATGATGACTCTAAAAGCAGTGAAAGCATTAAAAGAGTTGGATGTTGTAATTGTTCCCGATGCAGGAAGAGATTTTGAAAGTACAGCTTACTCAATAGCAAAAGATTATTTAAAACCTGAAAGTGAAATAATAAATATGGAATTTTCTATGAATCCTGATGTAAAAAAAAGGCAGGAAGAGAGAATAAAAAACGGAGCTGTTGTGGAAGAATATTTGAGTATGGGAAAAAATGTTGGATTTTTAACAATAGGAGATCCTATGACATTCAGTACCTATGTATATCTTCTTGAAAATATATCCTCTGATCATGAGGTGACAACAATAGCTGGAATATCCTCTTTTGCTGATATAAGCTCAAGATTTAATCTGCCTCTTGTAATGGGGAATGAAACTTTAAAGGTTGTTCCTCTTCATAAAAATTGTGATATAGAAAAAGAGATAGAGTGTGCAGATAATATTGTTTTTATGAAAGCAGCTTTAAAATTCAGAGAGCTTAAAGAGGCTGTAAAAAAAGCTGGACTTGAAAATAATATTATTATGGTTTCAGAATCTGGAAAAGATAAACAGAGAGTATATTTTAATTTGGACGAAGCAGACGAAAAGAATATTCCATATTTTTCTACTGTGATTTTAAAAAAAGGAGGAGTGGAAAAATGGAAAAAGTATATTTCATAGGAGCTGGACCAGGAGATCCTGAACTTATTACTGTAAAAGGGCAGAGAGTTATAAAAGAAGCTGATGTAATAATCTATGCAGGTTCTTTAGTACCAAAAGAAGTGATAGATTGTCATAAAGAAGGAGCAGAGATATATAATAGTGCTGTTTTAAATCTTGAAGAGGTTATGGATATTATGATAACAGCAGTGAAAAATAATAAAAAAGTTGCAAGAGTTCATACAGGAGATCCTGCAATATTTGGAGCTCACAGAGAACAGATGGATATTCTTGACGAACATAAAATAGAATATGAAGTTATTCCCGGAGTAAGTTCATTTCTTGCAGCAGCAGCGGCTCTTAAAAAAGAGTTTACTCTTCCAGATGTGAGTCAAACTGTAATCTGTACTAGAATGGAGGGAAGAACTCCTGTTCCAGAGGGAGAAAAACTTGAATCTCTTGCTTCTCACAAAGCCTCAATGGCGATATTTCTTTCTGTACAGATGATAGATGAAGTTGTAGAAAAACTTTTAAAACATTATGAAAAAATAACTCCTATTGCTGTGGTGCAGAGAGCATCTTGGAAAGATGAAAAAATTGTTGTTGGAACACTTGAAAATATAAGTGAAAAAGTAAAAGAAGAAAAGATAACAAAAACTGCCCAAATTCTTGTAGGAGATTTTCTTGGGGACAGATATTCAAAATCAAAATTATATGATAAATATTTTACTCATGAATATAGAGTTGGAATAAAAAAGGATTAACTATGAAACTTGGAATTATAGCTGTAACTGAAAAAGGCGTATTAAAAGCTTTAAAAATAAAAGAAAATATTAAAAACTGTGATGTCTTTACAATGGAAAAATTTTTAAGAAAAGATGTTTTTTTAATTGAGGGAAAACTTCAGAGTTTTTATGGCTCTATTTTGGAAAAATATAATACATTTCTTTTTATTACAGCAACAGGGATAGCAGTTCGTACAATAGCTCCTTTTATAAAAACAAAAGATGTTGATCCAGCTGTACTCAGTATGGACGAAGAAGGAAACTTTATAATCTCTCTTCTTTCAGGACATCTTGGAGGTGCAAACAGAGCTGCTGAAGTTTTAGGAAAAATAATAGGAGCTGTTCCTGTTATTTCCACTGCTTCTGATGTATCAGGAAAAATTGCAGCAGATACAGTGGCTGTAAAAATACAGGGAAGACTTGAGAGTCTTGAAAGTGCTAAAAAAGTAACAAGTCTTATAGTTGCAGGAAAAAATGTAGATATAAAGGTTCCAGAAAATATAAGTGATGAAAATCCTCAAGGTATAATAATGATTTCTAACAGGAAAAATATAGAGGTATCTAAAATTATTCCAGAAAATATTATTGTGGGAATAGGATGTAAAAGAGGAAAAAAAGGAGCTGAAATTATCAATGCTGTAAAAGATGCTTTTGAAAAATATAATCTCTGTGAGGAGAGTATAAGAAAATTTGCAACAGTGGATATAAAAGCTGATGAACAAGGAATTTTAGAAACAGCAGAGTTTTTTAAAAAAGAACTTGTTATAATTTCAAGAGAAGAGATAAAAAAAATTGAAAAAGATTTTGAACAGTCAGAATTTGTAAGAAAGACTTTGGGAGTAGGAGCTGTATCTGCCCCATGTGCTTTTTTAGGAAGCGGACAAGAAGGGAAATTTTTAGCTGAAAAATTAAAATATGAAGGAATAACAATTTCTATTTTTGAAGAAAGGACAGAAAAGTTATATGGATAAAAAAGGAAAAATCTATGTTGTGGGAATAGGGCCGGGAAATAAAGATAATATGACTTTCAGAGCTTATAAAGCTATGGAAAATTCAGATATATTAATAGGACATAAAACATATATCTCTCTTGTGGAAAATCTTTTTCCAAATAAAAAGGTAATACATTCTGCAATGAAAAAAGAGGTTAAAAGATGTGAGGAAACATTAAGACTGGCACAGGAGGGAAATGTTGTAGCACTGATTAGTTCAGGAGATGCAGGAATATATGGTATGGCAGGAATTATGCTTGAAACAGCAGGAGATTCTGAAATTTCTGTGGAAATTATTCCCGGAGTAACATCAGCCACAGCCTCTGCCTCAATTGTGGGAGCACCTATAATGCACGATCATGCTTCAATCTCTCTCAGCAATCTTTTAACAGATTGGGAGCTTATAAAGAAAAGAATAAGACTTGCTTCAGAGGGAGATTTTGTAATTTCTCTCTATAATCCTAAGAGCCACGGCAGACCAGATCTTATTAATGAGGCTGTGAAAATTATGCTTTCATACAAAAGTAAAGATACTCCAGCTGCAATTGTAAGAAATGCAGGAAGAGAAGGGGAAAATTATGATATTACAACACTGGGAGAACTTCTTAATTTTGAAATAAATATGTTTTCCATAGTGATAATTGGAAATTCTAAAACTTTTGTGAAAAATGGAAAAATGATAACACCGAGAGGGTATAAGGTGGGATAATGGATTGGATAATTGGAGGGACAAAGGACTCCAGAGATTTTGTGGAAAAAATAAAAATTTTAGGTGCAGACACAAAAGAGATTGTAATTTCTACAGTGAGTGAATATGGAAAAAAACTTGCTGAAAATTTGGGAACAGAGATTCACATAGGAGCTATGGATGAATCTGAAATGGAAAAATTTATTTTAGAAAAGAGAATAAGAAGAATTTTTGATTTCAGTCATCCCTATGCTGTAGAAGTTTCCAAAAATGCTATGAGTATTTCTAAAAAATTAAAAGTAGATTATTTCAGATTTGAAAGAGAGATGCTTAGCTATGAAAAAAGCTTTGATTTTTATTATGTGGAAGAACTTGTAAAATTTTTGGAAAGTTTAGGTAAAGATAATGGAAATATTCTTGTAACACTGGGAAGCAATAATATTGAAAAATTTAAAAATATGAAAAATTTGGAAAATATTTATTTTAGAGTTCTTCCAGTAAAAGAATCAATTGATAAGATGGAAAAAGCTGGGATACAGGCAAAAAATATTATAGGATTACAGGGACCTTTTTCAAAAGAGTTTAATAAGGCTCTTTATAAAAATTATAAAATAAGGTATGTTGTAACAAAAGAGAGTGGAAAAACAGGGGGAGAGCTTGAAAAAATAGAAGCAGCTTTGGAAACAGGGGCTGTACCTGTTGTTTTAAAACGCCCAAAAATAGAATATACATGGGTAAGTTGTGATATAGATAAAACAGCAGAAAAGTTTATAAAAGATTTAAAATAAAGTTTAGAAAGGATATGTAAAATTAAAATGTCTAAGAAAAAAATATTAATTGGTTCAAGAGGAAGTATTCTTGCAATGGCTCAAACAGAGATTGTGAAAGATATGCTTTCAAAAAAATTTCCTCAATATGATTTTGAGATAAAAGTTATAGTTACCACAGGGGATAAGGATATGAGAACAAACTGGGGGGACAAGTCTCTTTCTTTAAAAAGTTTTTTCACAAAAGAGATAGAAAAAGAACTTTTGGAAAAAGATATTGATCTTGCAGTTCACTCAATGAAAGATATGCCTGCTGTAAGTCCAGAAGGGCTTATTTGTGGAGCAATTCCTGCAAGAGAAGATAACAGAGATGTTTTTGTATCAAAAAGTGGAAAAAAATTATCAGAGCTTCCTGAAAACCCTATAATAGGTACAAGTTCATTAAGAAGAGCTGTATCAGTGAAAGATTTAAGACCTGATGCACAGATAAAGCCAATAAGAGGAAATATTCATACAAGACTTAAAAAACTTGAAGAGGAAGATTTTGATGGAATAGTTCTTGCAGCAGCAGGACTTTTGAGAGTGGGGCTTGGAGATAGAATAACTCAATATTTTTCAGTTGAAGAGATTATGGCTGCTCCAGCTCAAGGGGCGTTATGTGTACAGTGCAGAGAAAATGACAAAGAAATTTTAGATATGCTTTCTGAAATAGCAGATAGTGATGTTACAGAAACTGTTGCTGTGGAAAGAGAATTTTCAAAAATATTTGATGGAGGATGTCATACTCCAATGGGATGTTCAGCTTTTATAGATAAAGAGAACGATGAAATTGTTATAAAAGGAATATACTTTGATGGGGAAAAACTTTATAAGGAAAGCCACAGGGGAAAAAGAGAGAAAGGAACTTTTCTTGCTGTGGAACTGGCTGAAAAAATCAGAGGGAAGATAAATGAAAAATAGAATTGGAAAAGTATATATTACAGGTGCTGGACCTGGAGATTTTGAGCTTTTGACATTAAAGGGAAAAAGAGTTATTGAAGAGGCTGATTGTATTATCTATGACAGACTTGTAAATGATAAAATTCTAGGATTTGCAGGAAAAAATACAGAGATGATCTATCTTGGAAAAGAGAATACTCAAGGGGGTATTATTCAGGAAGAGATAAATAGAAAGATTATAGAAAAAGCTTTGGAAGGAAAAAATGTAGTAAGACTTAAAGGCGGAGATCCTTTTGTTTTTGGAAGAGGAGGAGAGGAGATAGAGGAGATATTAAAAAATAATATTCCTTTTGAAATTATTCCAGGAATAACCTCTGCTGTTTCAGTTCCAGAATATGCAGGAATACCTGTTACTCATAGGGGAGTTTCAAAGTCTTTTCATGTGTTCACAGGAATGACAGCTAAGGAAAATAGTTTTCATAATTTTGAAAATATAGCAAAATTAGAAGGAACTCTTATATTTTTAATGGGAATAAAAAATTTAGGACTTATTGCTTCTGAACTGATAAAGTACGGAAAAAATCCAGATACTCCTGCAGCTGTGATTGAAAAAGGTACAACAGGAAATCAGAAAACTGTAACAGGAGTTCTTGGTACTATAAAACAGACAGCAGAAGAAAAAGGAATAACTCCTCCAGCTGTTGTAGTGATAGGAGATGTAGTCAAAAAAAGAGATGACTTTGCTTGGTTTGAGAAAAAAGAATTTTTTGGTAAAAATATTCTTGTAACAAGAGATGAAGTACAAGGGAAAATTTTTGCAAGAGAGATTGAAAAAGAGGGAGGTCATGCTGAACTTCTGTCATTTTTAAAAATTGAGGACAGAATGGAGGGATTTGATTATTCAAAACTTAAAGATTACAAGGCTGTGCTTTTTAATTCTCCAAACGGAGTGAGATTTTTCTTTGAACATATTCCTGATATAAGATTTCTTGGAGATATAAAAATAGGAGCTGTAGGAGCCAAAACAAAAGAGGAACTTCAAAAATTTAAAATAACAGCTGATGTTATGCCGGAAAAATATCTTGTAGAGGAACTTGCAAAAGATATTTTAAAAATCACAGAAGAAGGAGATAAGCTTTTAGTAATCACTTCTGATATTTCACCTTTTGATGATGAAAAACTAAGCAGGGAGTATAAAAGAGATTTTAAAAAAATTATAGGATACCAAACAATCAAAAATATTCGTCCAAAAGAAGAGGTGGAGAAAGTTTTAAAAGATGTTGATTACATAACTTTTTTAAGCTCATCTGCTGTAGAAGCTTTTGTAGAAAGCATTGAGGAGGATATCTCTATTTTAGAAAATATAAAAATTATCTCAATTGGACCTTCGACAACAAAAACTTTAAAAAATTTTAAAATAAAAATTTTTGCTGAAGCATTGGAATATACAGCAAATGGAGTAATGAATATTTTAAAATAAAAATAAAATTATGAAAAGTACTTGAAAATTTTCTTCAAAAAAAGTATACTTCGATTGAAAACAATATAGTTTTATACATGATAAAAAATATGAATTGGTTTAGGAGGAGTGTAAAATGGAAAAAGTAACATTTGATATGATTAAGGAAGCGGCAGACACCATAAAAGGTTCAGTAAAAAGAACTCAGATAGTTGAATGCCCTACAATGGAAGCTTTAACAGGAAATAAAGTATTTTTTAAACTTGAAAACCTTCAAAAAACAGGTTCATTTAAAATAAGAGGAGCATTAAATAAAATAATGCATCTTACTGAAGAGGAAAAAGCGAGAGGGGTTATTGCTTCTTCAGCAGGTAACCATGCTCAAGGTGTGGCACTTGGAGCTACAAATCTTGGTATTAAATCTACAATTGTAATGCCAGGAACAGCACCTCTTTCAAAAGTAGTTGCTACAAGAAATTATGGAGCAGAAGTTGTTCAAGTAGGAACAGTTTATGACGATGCATACAATAAAGCTTGTGAAATTCAAAAAGAAACTGGTGCAACATTCTTACACCCATTCGATGATCCATATGTTATAGCAGGACAAGGAACAATCGGTATGGAAATAGTTGAAGATCTTGCTGATGTTGATATGGTTATAGTTCCAATCGGAGGTGGAGGTATTGCTTCTGGAATAGCTAAAGCAGTAAAATCTTTAAAACCTTCTGTAAAAATGGTTGGAGTAGAAGCTGAAAATGCAGCATCAATGCTTGAAGCAGTAAAACAAGGATGTCCTTGTACAATTAAAACAACTCCTACAATAGCAGATGGTATTGCTGTTGCAAGAGCAGGACAACTTACTTGTGAAATGATAAGAGATTATGTTGATGAAATAGTAACTGTAAGTGAAGATGATATTACAAAAGCTATTCTATTCTTAATGGAAAAAAGCAAAGTTGTTGCTGAAGGAGCAGGAGCAACTCCAGTTGCAGCACTTCTTGCAGGAAAAATTAAAGAAAAAGGTAAAAATGTATGTTGTGTAATATCTGGAGGAAACTCTGATATTAATATGATAGAAAGAATTATAAATAAAGCTCTTATCCTTGAAGGAAGAAAAGCAGAATTTAACGTTGTTGTTCCTGACAAGGCAGGAGAATTATTCAAAGTTCTTCAAATTCTTGCTGAGAAAAAAGCAAATATCTTAAGAATAAACCAATCAATGTATAAAACTGGAATAAAAATCAATAACCAAGTTGCTAAAATAGTAATAGAATGTGCTGATGCAAATCATAGAGATGAAATAGAAGCAGCTATAAAAGCAGCAGGTTATGAATTAAGACCATAAGAGATTAAAAATTAATTAATAATTTGTCTTTTCCTTTGAATTTTAGTAAAATGTAATCATAAAGTATTATCATAATTACTAAAATAAAAGGAAGGCAAAGCTATTATGAAAAAATTAATCACGGCAGTATTTATTTTTTTCGGAGCAGTCGTGTCAGCCTACGATTATCCGTTCAAAGATCCATATGTGGCAACTGTACTTGGAACATCAACGATGATGACACCAGATATCATGGAAAAAATTCCAATAGATATATACAGAACAAGTTTCATAAAAACAAGAGAAACTCCTGCCAATTTGGAATATCAAGAAGACTACAAATTTTCAGTAGCTCTACAAAATAAAAAGGCACCTTTGGTATTTATTTTGTCTGGTACAGGTTCTTCTGCAACCTCTTTAAAGACAGAATTTTTCCAAAGAATATTTTATACAGCAGGATACCACGTTGTTGGAGTTTCATCAACTATGAACACCAATTCCGTGGTATCTTTATCTTATGAAAAAATGCCGGGAATACTTCTTAATGACAGCATGGATCTTTATAGAGCGGCAAAGAGAATAAAAAAAGTTGTAGAAAAGGAAGCTGAGATTTCAGATTATTATTTGATGGGGTATAGTCTTGGGGCAACTCATTCAGCAATGGTTTCATATATTGATGAAACAGAGAAAGAATTTAATTTTAAAAGAGTATTCTTAGTAAATCCAGCAGTAAATCTTTATACATCAGCAAGAATTCTTGATGAGATGTTTGAAAATTCAATAGATAATAATATTACAAATCTTTTTGATAGAGTAAATGTTCTTACAGACCACATGGCAGAACTTACAGGAAAAATGTCAGAAGAAAGCCTTAAGAAAGAAAGTCCTGAAAAAGTTTTGAAATCTCTTGGAATAACAAATAATGATCTTAAAATGGGAATAGGACTTGTTTTCAGATTGAATGCTATAGATATAAACTTTCTTACAGATACATCAAATAAAAGAGGTGTCTATGCAGACAAAGAGATAGAAAAATATGAAAATATGGGAGTATATTTTAAAAAAATAAATTTTGCAGATTTTGAAGATTATATGATAAGATTAGCAGTACCATATTATCAAGAAAAATATGGAACAAAAATGACACAAAAAAATCTTATAAAAATGACAGATCTTAAAGTTATAGAAGATTATCTGCGTAAATCAGATAAAATTATGGCTGTAACAAACAGAGATGAACTTATTCTTACAAGTGATAATATAAAATATCTTCAAGATGTATTTAAAGGCAGAATAATAGTTTATCCTTATGGAGGACACTGTGGTAATATGTACTATTATGAAAATGTACAGAATATGCTGAACTTTATGAAAGGGGGTAAGTTAGTTGATAAGAAATAATTTAAAAATAAACAGTTTAAAAAATAAAATATCAATGATTATACTTGCCTGTGCTTTCATTGGGTGTGCCAACTCTCAAGTTAAAGATGAAGAGATAAGGGTAAAACAAACATACAAGGTAGAACAGACACAAGCAGACAGAGATCTTGCAATTCTTTATGGAGAAGATGATCCTTTAGGAGCATTGAACAGAAGAATATATTATTTTAACGGAACAGCAGATAGATATGTAATAAAACCTGTAATGATGAAATATAAATATTATGCACCTAATTTTTTCCAAAAAAGATTTAGTAATTTCTTCACTAACTTTCAAAATATAGGTTATGCTTTAAACTCTTTTTTACAGCTTGAACTTACAGAGGGAATTGAAACAGTTGTGAGATTTGGAGTAAACAGTACTGTGGGAATTTTAGGACTTTTTGATCCTGCAACAACTATGGGGATTCCAAAGCATAAAGAAACTATGGGTCTTACAATGGCTCACTATGGTGTAGGAAGAGGGGCTTATGTAGTTCTTCCGCTTCTTGGTCCAAGCAACATAAGAGATTCAGCAGGAATGGCAGCAAATAGCTTTGCAGTGAATAAACTTGATGTATACCACCCAGTACATATAGATTTTTCAGAATATTATATGTTGGCTCTTTATGGATTTTCAGTAAAGGCTGATACAGGAATATACTTTATGGATTCAGATTATGTGTTTGAATATGAATATGCAAGATTTTTAAGCAAAAAATATCTTGATCTTATGGAAAAAAGAGATAAAAAAGTAAAATAATCTAGTATTACAGCTGTGTGAAAAAAATTTTTACACAGCTTTTTATATAATACAATTTTTATGGTATAATATCAGAGGAAGTTTGTAAAAATAAAGAAAGGAAAGAAAATGAAAGTATCAATATTGGGAAGCGGAAGTGGAGGAAATTCTACTTTTATCGAAGTTGACAATATAAAAATTCTTGTAGATGCAGGTTTCAGTGGAAAAAAAATTGAGAGCAGACTAAAAGAGATAAATGAAAATATAGAAGAGATACAAGGGATATTAATTACTCATGAACATACAGATCATATTCAAGGAGCTGGAATACTTTCAAGAAAATATAATATTCCAATATACATTACAAAGGAAAGTTATTCTGTATGTGAGGGAAAACTTGGAAAAATAGGTGAAGGAAACCTTATTTTTATAGATAATGAGGCTTTTTTAATTTGTGATAAAGTAAAAGTACTTCCTGTTGATGTTATGCATGATGCAAAAAGAACAGTTGGATTTAGAATAGAGGGAATTACGAGCAAAAAAACTCTTGGAATTTCTACAGATATAGGTTATGTTGACAACAGAGTGAGAGAGCTTTTCAAAAATGTAAATATAATGATAATAGAATCAAATTATGATTACAGAATGCTTATGGAATGTAATTATCCTTGGGACTTAAAAGATAGGGTAAAGAGCAGAAATGGACATCTTTCAAATAATGATGCTGCAAAATTTGTATGTGAAACATATAATCATGATTTGAAAAAAGTATATCTTGCCCATGTGAGCAGGGACAGTAATAATTTTGATATAGTATCAAGAACAATTTATCAGGAGCTGGATAGATTTAATATAAATATTCCTGTGGAAATAGCAAGACAGGACGAAGTAACGGAACTGTATGAAATTTAGGAGGGGCTATGGAAAGAGATGAACTGTGGGAAGAGCTAAAATTTGAGATAGGAACAATGCACAGAATAAATTCCTCTAAAGAAGATGAGGAAATCCTTTTAGGAAGTGGAAACAGAGAGGCAGATATTCTTTTCATAGGTGATGATTCAGAACTTTATGAAACATCAGATTTGAAGGTTGCAGCAGGTTCCAGCGGAGAATTTTTAATAAAGTTGTGTGATATTGTTGATATTGTTCCAGATGATTACTATATCACAACTCTTACAAAAAATAATATAAAATATAGAGAGCTTTTTGATGATGAGAAAAGAAAATTAAAAGATCTTTTGGATATGCAGATAGCTCTTATTGAACCTAAAATAATTGTGGCTCTTGGTCAGGATATAGGAGAGCTTATTTTTGAAAAAGAATTGGATATGGGGGAAATAAGAGGAGAAGTTTTAGAGTGGAGAGGTGGAATAAAAGTTATTGTTACCTATGATGTAAATTTTGCTAAAAAATCAAGAGATAACAGCGGAAAAAAATCTAAAGTGGCTCTTGATTTTTGGAATGATCTTAAAACAGTAAAAAAACTTTTGGATAAAGATTAAAATGAATTTAAAGGATACTGTAAGAAAAAAGATAAAATTTAAAAGAGAAAATCTTTCTCTTGAAGAAAAAATAAGATTAAGTACAAAAATAACAGAAAATTTTTTTAAAAATTTTAAAAAAGAGCTGGAAGAAGCTAAAATAGTTATGTCGTATATGGATTTTAAAAATGAAGTTATGACAGATAAGCTTAATAAAAAATTAAAATCTATGGGTAAGAAAATAGTTCTTCCAAAAGTTTCAGAAGATAAAAGCAGAATAATTCCTACAGAGGCAGAGGGAAATTATATAAAAGGAAATTTTGGAATTTTAGAATCTACAGGAAAAGAGTTTTTAGGGGATATTGATATTGTTATAGTTCCTGGAATAGCTTTTAATACAAAAGGAGAGAGAATAGGCTTTGGGAAAGGATATTATGATAAATTTTTTGATTCTTTAAAAATTCAAGGGAGAAAAGTTCCTTTGAAAATATCCCTTATTTATAATTTTCAAATAGATGAAAGATTTAAAGGGGAGGAGCATGATGAAAAAGTAGATGCTCTTGTAACAGAAACAGAGGTTATTAATTTTAAATTGTAAATTTATAGATTATTGAAAAAATTTACTCCATATGATAAAATATTGTGGAATAATATTATAAAAGTAACAGGAGGAAGTTTCGTGTCAGGACATAGTAAATGGAATAATATCCAACACAGAAAAGGTGCTCAGGATAGAAAAAGAGCAAGTTTATTTACAAAATTAGGAAAAGAATTAACAATAGCAGCTAAGGAAGGTGGAGGAGATCCAGGATTTAACCCAAGACTTAGACTTGCAATAGAAAAAGCAAAAGCAGGAAATATGCCTAAAGATATCCTTGAAAGAGCTATCAAAAAAGGAACAGGAGAACTTGAAGGTGTAGATTATATTGAAATGAGATATGAAGGATATGGACCTGAAGGAACAGCTTTCATAGTTGATGTTGTAACAGATAATAAAAACAGATCAGCTTCAGAAGTAAGAACTACTTTCTCAAGAAAAGGTGGAAACTTAGGAGCAGACGGTGCTGTTTCTTGGATGTTCAATAAAAAAGGAGAAATTATTGTTCCTGCTGCAAATGTAGAAGATGCAGAAGATTTCATGATGGTTGCTTTAGAAGCTGGAGCAGATGATATTGTTGAAGAAGAGGGAGAATTCCAAGTATTAACAGATCCATCAGCTTTCCAAGGTGTTCTTGCAGCTCTTGCAGAAGCAGGATATAAATACGAAGAAGCAGAAATTACAATGATTCCTGAAAATAAAGTCGTTATAAACGATGTAAATGTGGCTAAAAAAGTTATGCTTCTTTATGATTCATTAGACGAACTTGATGATGTTCAAGAAGTTTATTCAAACTTTGACATTCCTGATGAAATCATGGAACAATTAGACTAAAAAATAATGGAGGGTGGTTAATTCAGCCGCCCTTTTTTATTAAAGGGAGGGAGCAATGAAAGAAGATTATAAAATTATTTTTCAGGATTTAAAAGATTTAAATTTAAAATCTCTTACTCTGAAAGAAACTGAGAAAATAAGAAATCTGAATATTTTTACCCTCCACGACCTCCTTTATTATTTTCCGAGAGCCTATGATGACAGGACAAATATAAAAAAGATAGAGGAACTTAGAGGAGATGAATATGTTGTTTTAAAAGTTCAGTTTATGACAATATCAAATCCTTTTACACCTTCAAGGCTTAAGATGACAAAGGCAAGGGCAACAGATGGTACAGGGGTTATTGATGTTGTATGGTTTCAGATGCCTTATCTTGCAAAATCTTTAAAAATCGGAGAGGACTATATTCTTATAGGTCATGTAAAGAGAGGATATAATTTTCAGATGACCAATCCAGAATATAAAAAACTTTCCAATCAGATAGAAATGGAAAAAGGTGAAATTCTTCCTGTATACAGTACAGTTAAAAATTTTGCACAGAATAGTTTGAGAAGAGTACTGAAAAAAAATATCACAGCAAATAAAAAATATTTTATTGAAAATATTCCTAAAGAGATTTTAGAGAAATATAGAATAATGGAGAGGCAGACAGCTCTTAATGAGATTCATTTTCCCAAAAATCATAAAAATCTTGAAGAAGCAAAAAGAAGATTTGCTGTTGAGGAGCTTCTTATTTTGGAGATGGGAATACTTGCCAATAAATATATTGAAGGTGTATCTGATGAAAAAAAATATGAGCTTAGAGATAACAGAACTCTTGTAAAAAAATATCTGCAGAATTTAAGTTTTGAGCTTACAAATGCTCAAAAAAATGTAATAAAAGATATTTATAAGGAGCTTAACAGGGGAGTATTTATAAACCGTCTTATTCAAGGTGATGTAGGAAGCGGAAAAACAGTTGTAGCTATGGTACTTCTCCTTTATATGATAGAGAATGGATATCAAGGGGTTATTATGGCTCCTACAGAAATTTTGGCAGCACAGCATTATCTTTCAATAAAAGATGATTTTGAAAAACTTGGAGTAAGAACAGAACTTTTAACAGGAAGTGTAAAAGGTAAAAAAAGAGAGGCAATGCTGTCTGGAATAAAATCAGGGGAGATATCTCTTGTAATAGGAACTCATGCTCTTATTGAAGATAATGTGGAATTTGGCAGATTGGGACTAATTGTTATTGATGAACAGCATAGATTTGGAGTTGTTCAGAGAAAAAAATTAAGAGATAAAGGAATTCTTTCCAATCTTCTTGTAATGAGTGCTACTCCTATTCCTCGTTCTTTGGCATTAAGTATTTATGGAGATTTGGATATATCAATAATAGATGAACTTCCTCCAGGAAGAAAGCCTATAAGGACAAAATGGATTTCTACAGAGCCTGACCTTGAAAAAGCTTATGACTTTATAGAGAAAAAGCTTCGTGAAGGCAGACAGGCATATTTCGTTGTGCCTCTTATCGAAGACAGTGAAAAGATGGCAGTAAAATCCATTGAACAGTATAGATATGAGATAGAAAATAGATTTTCAAATTATAAAATAGGAATACTTCATGGAAAGATGAAAAATGCAGAAAAAGATGAAGTAATGAAATCCTTTAAAAACAGAGAAACAGATATTCTTATCTCTACAACAGTTGTTGAGGTTGGAATAAATGTTCCCAATGCCACAATAATTTCCATAATCAATGCTGAAAGGTTTGGACTTTCATCTCTTCACCAACTTCGTGGAAGAGTTGGAAGGGGAGAGTATCAGTCTTACTGTTTTCTTATTTCCCAAACAGATAATGATATTTCTAAAGCAAGACTCAGAATCATGGAGAAAACTCAAGATGGTTTTGAAATTGCAGAAGAGGATTTAAGGCTTAGAAAATCAGGAGAAATTTTTGGAACAAGACAGACAGGTTTCAGTGATCTAAAATTTATAGATATAATTCAAGATGTGAAAACAATAAAAGCTGTAAAAGATATGTGTGTGGAGTATCTTATAGAAAAAAAAGGTATAATAGACAACGAATATCTAAAAATGGATATTGAAGAGAAATTTAAAAATAATCTTTAAAAAATATAACAATTATGGTAAGATAACATAAGATACAGTCAAAAATTTTAAGGAGGATAGAAACAAATGAGGTTCAGCAAATATTATGTGAAAACATTAAAAGAAAACCCAAAAGAAGCTGAAGTTGTCAGTCATCAATTGCTTTTAAGAGCGGGAATGATTAAAAAATTAGCAAGTGGGGTATACAGCTATCTTCCCTTAGGGTATAAGACACTTAGAAAAGTAGAAAATATTGTAAGAGAAGAGATGGACAGAGCAGGAGCAATTGAACTTTTAATGCCTGTATTACAACCTGCTGAAATTTGGCAGGAAAGTGGAAGATGGGATGTAATGGGTCCTGAAATGATGAGATTAAAAGACAGACATGAAAGAGATTTCGTGCTTGGACCTACACACGAAGAAGCAATTACAGATATCGTAAGAAGCGATATATTTTCATATAAACAACTTCCTATAAACTTATATCAAATTCAAAATAAATTCAGAGATGAAAGAAGACCAAGATTTGGACTTATGAGAGGAAGAGAATTCCTTATGAAAGATGGATATTCTTTCGGACTTAACAGAGAAGATCTTGATAAAGAATTTGATAATATGCAGGAAGCTTATTCAAAAGTATTTAAAAGATGCGGACTTGATTTCAGAATTGTTGATGCAGATTCAGGAGCAATCGGAGGAAGCGGTTCGAAAGAGTTTCACGTTATGGCAAACTCAGGAGAGGATGAATTAATTTTCTGTGATTCATGCCACTATGGAGCGAATGTTGAAAAAGCAGTGAATGTAATAACTTCACTTCCAAAAGAGGAGTTAAAAGAACCTGTTCTTGTTCCTACACCAAATATTGCAAAAATAGAAGATGTTGTAGCAAATCTTGGAGTAGAAATTGAAAGAACAGTAAAAGCTATAATGTATAAGGATATGGTTACAGATGAACCTTACATGGTTTTAATCAGAGGGGATATTGAAGTAAACGAGGTTAAAGTTAAAAATCTTATTGATACAATAGATATTGCAATGCTTACAGATGAAGAACTTGAAGCTCTTGGACTTTTCAAAGGATTCATAGGTCCTTATGGAATGGATCTTAAAGCAAAAGGAATAAAAATAATTGCAGATCCTTCTGTAATAGAAATTCCTAACCATACAGCAGGAGGAAATAAACCTGACACTCACTATTTAAATGTAAACTATGGAAGAGATTATGAAGCAGATATAGTTGCAGATGTAAGAAAAGTTAAAGAAGGAGATACTTGCTCAATCTGTGGAAAACCTCTTCGTGTTGCAAGAGGAATAGAATGCGGACACATATTCAAACTTGGTAAAAAATATTCTGAGCCTATGAAGGCAACAGTTCTTGACGAAAATGGAAAAGATGTTGTTATGGAAATGGGATGCTATGGAATAGGAGTATCAAGAACAATGGCAGCAGCTATTGAGCAAAATAATGACGAGAACGGAATAATTTGGCCGTCAGCAATAGCACCTTTTGTTGTGGATGTTATTGCAGCAAATATGAAAGATGAAGCACAAACTGCTCTTGCAGAAGAGGTATATAATGCTCTTTGTGAAGCAGGAATAGATACAATTTATGATGACAGAAACGAAAGAGCAGGATTTAAATTTAAAGATGCTGATCTTATTGGATTCCCATTCAAAGTTGTATGTGGTAAAAAATCAGCAGAGGGAATTGTTGAACTGAAAATAAGAAAAACAGGAGAAACAATTGAAACTGCAAAAGCTGATGTAGTAAATTCAGTAAAAGAACTTATGAAAAAATATTAAAATAAAAGGGGCTGTTTAAACAGTCCCTTTTTTACAAAAAGGAAGTGATATAATGGGTGCTTTAACAGGATTAAAAATTCTTGATTTTTCAACACTTCTTCCAGGACCTTATGCAACTCTTATGCTGGGAGATATGGGAGCAGAGATAATTAAAATAAGTTCTCCAGACAAACCTGATATTGTAGCAGATTATCCTCCTTATATTGAGGGAGCAAATATTACAGCAAATCAGGCATGGCTGGGAAGAAATAAAAAAAATCTTTTCCTTAATCTGAAAACAGAAGAGGGAAAAGAAATTGTAAAAAAACTTGTGAAAGAATATGATATTATAATGGAACAGTTCAGACCAGGAGTTATGGATAGATTGGGACTTGGTTATGAAGATTTGAAAAAAATTAATCCTAAAATAATTTATTGTTCTCTTACAGGATATGGGCAGACAGGTCCTATGAAAAATAGTGCCGGACATGACATAAATTATCTTGCAAGAAGCGGAAATATGAATTACTCAGGAAGAAAATCAACAGGTCCTGTCCTTACAAATATGCAGATAGCAGATATTGGAGTAGGTTCTCTTCATTCTGTAATAGGTATTCTTGCAGCTGTTCATTACAGAACTGTTACAGGAAAAGGGCAGTTTATAGATATTTCAATGTTTGATGGATTGATTCCTTTTCATGCAATGGAAGGGGCTGGATTTTTAGCAGGAGGAAAAGAGCCTGAAAGAGAGAGTACAAGGCTTAATGGAGGAAGTGCCTACGATTTTTATGAAACAAAAGATGGAAGATATATAAGTGTAGGTTCATTAGAGCCTAAGTTTTGGAAAAATTTCTGTGAATGTATAAATCTTCCTGAACTTACAGAAAAAACTGTTATGCCTGAAGATACAGAAAATATGAAAAATATCATAAGAAAAAGAATTTTAGAAAAAACTCTTAAAGAATGGCAGGATATTTTTCAAGGAAAAGATGTGTGCGTTGAACCTGTTCTTACGATGAGAGAGGCTCTTCTTGAAGACAGCCATGTAAAAGAAAGAGAGCTTGTGGTAGATGTACCTCTTCCAAATTCAAATGGAAAAATAGTGAAACAGATGGGAGCTCCAATAAAACTTTCAGAATGTCCTATTGAATACAAAGAGGCAGGTTATCCATTGGGATATCATACAGAAGAGATTTTAAAAAGTTTAGGTTATAATAAAGAAGAGATAATAAAAATGAAAGAGAAAAAAATTATATAAAAAATAATTTCCTGAAAATATATTCTTGAGGTATAATTACTATATAGGCGTAAATATGGTATATATACGAGGTGAAATTATTTGAAAAAATTAAGAATTTTGTTTGTCTTTATTTTTGCTCTTATAGGAGCATTTGTTTTTAGAGATATAAAAACAACAGAAGAATATCCTTATATAAAAATACCAAAAGATATTGAAGAGGTAGGGGAATTTAAAAACGGAACTTTTTCTATTAAAAAAAATGGAAAATACGGACTTATGAGAGCTGACAGAACAATAGTGGTTGAACCTATTTGGGATTCTGTGGAAAGCTTTAATGAGAGAGGTTATTCCAGAGTGGGAAAAGATGGAAAATACGGGGTTATAAATGAACATCAAGATATTGTTATTCCAATAATATATGGTGTAGTGAAACCTGTTTTCTCTAAACAATTTATAGTTTCAAAAGAAAAAAAATGGGGAGTTGTAAATTGGAAAAATAATGAGGTTATTCCCATAAAATATGAAAATGTAACAGAAACAAAATATGAAAAATTTATAGTTAGGGAAAAAGGAAAATACGGAGTTATAAATAATTTTGGAAATATCCTTATAAGACCAAAGTATAGAGGACTTAGCCAAATAAATAAAAAAACATATATTGTTTCTACAGGAAAAGGTGAAAAATATCATATTCTCGGAAGCAGAAATGACTTTACAGAAGCAGATATTGATTTAAGTAGTAAATATGATAAAATTCTATCTTTCTGCAGTCATGTTGCCATAGTAAGAAAAGATGGAATGGATTTTATATTAGACCTTTATTCTTACGAAATGAAAATTTTAGGTTCAAATTATAAAGTTGTGAGTGATTTTATAAACAGAATGGCTGTGATAAAGGGAAGAAACGGAAAATATGGATTGATAAATGAAGAGGGAGATATTGTAATAGAGCCAGAATATCAATATCTGAGCCTTGAAGGAGAGGATATGGTTCTCTTCAGAGAGGGAAAAAACTATGGGTACATGGATAGAATGGAAAATATTATAATTCCAGCAGCTTTCAAAGAGATAACACCTTTTTATAAAGACAGAGCAATTTTTAAAGTCAATGGTAAAGAGGGAGTTGTTGATATAACTGGAAAAGTTATTGTTCTTCCAGAATATATGGAAGTTATAGGAATAAGAGATAATCTTTATATTCTGCGTACTGAAAAAGGAGTTGGAGTTTTTAACGAAAAAGGGAAGGCTGTAATAGAACCTAAATATTATGGAATAACTTTTTTTGGTAAGAATAATTTTAAGGTGATGGACAGGGGAATTGTCAGAATAATAAATTATGCAGGAAAAGAGATGCTGAATGTAAAAGCTTCAGAAATAACAGAAGAGTGGAAAGATAAAGGACAAATAAATTTAAAAGACAGAATATATTTATTTATATAAAAATATTTATCCAAAAAAAAGGAAAATCGCTCTTTTTGGAGAAGAATATAGTAAGACATATAAGCTACATTTCTAAGGAGGATGATTTGTATGAAAAAGAAAATACTTATACCTTTGGACGGAACAGAAAGAAGTATGCATTCAATAGACCTTGTTAAAAATCTTTATAGACAAGATGAGGTTGAGATTATCCTTCTTTATGTTAAAGAAGATGTAAACAATGTCATTATGGAGTATGATCTTGCTGCAGCAGAAAAGGATATGCAGCGTTTAACAGCTCCTGCTGTAAAAGAGCTTGAGGGATTTGAAATAACTTGTGAATTTGGATTAATAGATGCAGGTTCAGAAATTATAAAAAGAGCAAAAATGAATAAGATAGATATAATCGTTATGACAAAATCAACTAAAAAAGGACTTACTCGTATGATTGGTTCTGTAACAAGCTATGTTGTAAAAAATGCTCCATGTATAGTGATGATTGTACCTGAATAGAAAATATAAGGATTTAAAGGCTGTTATAAGACAGCCTTTTTTTTGAAAAAAGTTCTAATGTAAAAATAGTGTAAAGAAATTTGAAACAGATGTAAAAAATTGTTAGAATTTTTTTGCACAGGGTAAACATTACAAAAAAAATTTTTAAAATTTCGGGAGGAAAAATGTATTTAACTATCTTATGCAATATTATTGGAGGACTGGGAATTTTCCTTTATGGTATGGAAAATATGTCCAGTGGAATGCAAAAACTAGCAGGAAAAAGACTGAAAAAAATATTGGCAGTACTTACTACAAATAGAGTGGTAGCAGTTTTAATGGGGCTTTTTGTAACAATGCTTGTACAATCTTCATCAGTGAGTACAGTAATGACAATAGGATTTGTAAATGCTTCACTTTTAACATTAAAACAAGGGCTTGGAGTAATTCTTGGAGCGAATATAGGAACAACAATCACAGGTTGGATTCTAGTTCTTAATATTGGTAAATATGGATTGCCTATTGCCGGAGCAGCAGCTATATCGTATGTATTTTTAAAAGGGGATAGAGCAAGAACAAGAGCTTTAACAGTAATGGGACTTGGAATGATATTCCTTGGGCTTGAACTTATGAGCAACGGGCTTAAACCTGTAAGAAGTATGCCTGAATTTATAGCACTTTTCCATATGTTTAATGCTGATACATATTTTGGTGTGTTAAAAGTTGCTTGTGCAGGAGCTTTAATAACAGGTATTGTACAATCTTCATCAGCAACTCTTGGTATTACAATCACTCTTGCTCTTCAAGGACTTATTGATTATAATACAGCAGTTGCACTTGTACTTGGAGAAAATGTTGGTACAACAGTTACAGCAATTCTTGCAACACTTAATGCAAATGCAAATGCAAAAAGAGCGGCTTATGCTCATACAATTATA
This sequence comes from Fusobacterium sp., assembly GCA_019416865.1. Lineage (GTDB taxonomy): Bacteria > Fusobacteriota > Fusobacteriia > Fusobacteriales > Fusobacteriaceae > Fusobacterium_B. The sequence continues at coordinate 44,937 of DXWL01000006.1, read as the reverse complement.
AATATTACAGGAGTTTTATGGGCAACAACAATCTTCCCTTTATATATAAAATTCTTAGGAAATTTTGCAGACCCAAATGTAAATATGACAATGGCTATTGCCACAGCTCATACAATGTTTAATGTGATAAATGTTATAATGTTTACACCATTTGTAGGATATCTTGCTAAATTCCTTTGCTTCATTGTAAAAGATGACAGAGGGGTTTCAACAAAGGTTACTCAACTGGATATGCTTATGGTAGGAACTCCAAGTGTTGTGGTAGGACAAACTAAAAAAGAAGTTCTTACAATGGGACAAAATATAAAAGAGATGATATTTACACTTGAAGAGGTTTATGGAAAAAAAGAGCCTATCAGTGAAAAACAGGTTGGTTCACTTCAAGAGATAGAAGAAAAAATGGATATTTATCAACAAGAGATAACAGATGTAAACTTCCAAATTTTAAATAAAGATTTAACAGATTCTATGAAAGAGGAAACAAGATTAAATCTTGAAATTTGTGATGAGTATGAAACAATCAGTGATTATTTTGTGAGAATTGCTAAAAATCTTAAAAAACTTCATGACAATGATATTGAGCTTAGCGACAGCAAAATTCAAAAACTTTCTTATCTTCATGGATGTGTAAGCAGATTGTTCCACGATGTAAACAAAGCATATGAAGAAAAAGATAAAGAAGCATTTATAAAAGCTATAATCTTAGCAAATCATATTACAGATAAGTTCAGAGAAACTAGAACATATCATCTTGAAAATACAGCAAAAGTTGAAGCTTCTGCAATGTTCAGTACAAGTTATATGGATATTTTAAATCACTACAGAAGAATAAGAGATCATATTTTCAATATAATAGAGGTATTCACTAGATAAAAATAAAATCACCCGAAAATGTCTGTATCGAAAGGTACAGACATTTTTCTATATTAAAAATTAAAATTGTGCTGTTTTCCTTTTTTTATGGTAAAATAATTTATAGAAAAAAATATTTATATGTTATTGGGAGGATAAGATGAAAAAAGTTTTAACAATAGCAGGTTCAGACAGCTGTGGTGGAGCAGGAATACAAGCAGATTTAAAAGCTATGAGTGCCATGGGAGTTTATGGAATGAGTGTTATTACAGCAGTAACAGTTCAAAATACTATGGGAGTTTTTGGAGTTCAGAATATATCAAATGAAATAGTGCAAAAACAGATAGAAGCAATATTTGATGATATAGAAGTAGACAGTATAAAAGTTGGAATGCTTTCAAGCAGTGAAATTATAAGAACAATTGGAAATACATTAAAAAAATACAATGCTAAAAACATTGTTATAGATCCAGTAATGGTATCAAAAAGTGGATTTAAACTTTTAAAAGATGAAGCAATAGAAGAACTTAAAAAATTTGTATCTATGGGAGAAATAGTTACTCCAAATATTCCTGAAGGGGAAATTCTTGCAGGAATGGAAATAAAAAATGAAGATGATATGGTTGAGGCTTCAAAAAAAATCCAACAGCTTGGGGCAAAAAATGTTCTTATGAAAGGGGGACACAGATTAGATAATTGTACTGACATACTTCTTTTAGCTGATGGAAAAGTTGTAAAATTCCCTGGAGAGAGAATTGATACTAAAAATACTCATGGAACAGGATGTACTCTTTCTTCTACAATAGCATCTCTTATAGGAAAGGGACATTCAGTTGAAGAAGCTGTAAGAATGGGAAAAGAATATATAACTTTAGCCATAAAAAATTCTTTTTCAATAGGACATGGGGTAGGACCTGTGGGACATTTTATAGATTTATATCAAAAAGCAGGAGTTAAATATGAATAAAATAGATTATTCTGTATATCTTGTAACTGATAGAGATATTTTAAAAGGGAAAGATCTATATAGAGCTGTTGAGGAAAGTATACAAGGTGGGGTAACTCTTGTTCAGTTGAGAGAGAAATTTATCAGTGATGATGAATTTTTAGAGATTGCTAAAAATCTGCAAAAGGTAACAAAAAAATATAATGTACCTTTGATTATAAATGACAATGTAAAAATAGCCAAAATAATTGATGCAGAGGGAGTTCATATTGGGCAGAGCGATGAATCACTTGAAGAGGCAAGAAAAGAGCTGGGAAATGATAAGATAATAGGTGTTTCTGTTGGAAGTCTTGAAGAAGCAGAAAAAGCAGAAAAAGGCGGAGCAGATTATCTTGGAATAGGAACAGTCTTTTTTACAGGAAGTAAAAAAGATATAAATGAGTCTTTGGGACTTGAAAAGCTTGAAAAAATAGCTAAAAGTGTCAAGATTCCCACTGTGGCAATAGGAGGAATACATCTTGACAATATAGAAGATGTAATGAAAACAGGTGTTGACGGAGCAGCTGTTATATCTGAAATTTTAGGAAAAGAAGATATAAAAAAAGCTGCTGAAACTTTATCATCTTTTATAAAGTAAAATGGAGGAACAAATGAACATTGAAAGAGAACAGCTTGGAAATGTAATAACAAATATAAGAGAAAAGCAGCCTATAGTTTTCCAGATAACAAATACTGTAACTATAAATGATTGTGCAAATGTAACTCTTGCTGTAGGAGCTTCTCCTCTTATGTCGTTCTGTGAAGAGGAGCTTGAAGATATACTTTCTTTTGCTTCATCACTTGTAATAAACATAGGAACTATGGATAAACACATGAGAGAGATGGCAGTTAAGGCAGGACAAACAGCAAATAGATTGGGAAAACCTGTTGTTCTTGATCCTGTTGGAGTGGGGGCTACAAGAGCAAGAAAAGCACTTGTGGAGGATCTTTTAAAAAATGTCCATTTTGCTGTAGTAAAAGGAAATATGGCAGAGATTAAATCTATTTATGGAATGGAAAATAGTGCAAACAGAGGTGTTGATTCTATAGAAGATTTGAAAAATGGCGATGAAATTGCAAAAATTTTGGCTAAAAGATACGATACAGTAATTGCTGTAACAGGAAAACAAGATGTAATAAGTGATGGTTATAGAGTTGCAAAAGTTAATAATGGGACAGCTCTTTTAGGAAAAGTAACAGGAACAGGGTGTATGACAGGGGCTTTAATAGGAAGTGCTTGTGGTGCAAATAGGGATTATTTTACAGCAGCAACAACAGCAGTGGCTATAATGGGAATTGCTGGAGAAAAAGCTGCACAGCATTTTTCACTTGGAAGTGGAAATGGTACTATGAGAGTAGAAATACTTGATGCAGTGTATAACATGACAGCAGATAGATTTCTTGAATGTGAAAACATAGAACTTTTATAGAGGATAAAAATTAAATAGAAAAAAGCATAAAAATTTTACCTTGTAAAATATAATTTGACAAGGTAATTTTTTTTTGTTATACTTGTCTTTATGTTGGCAAAATTGAAATTTTTAACAGGTTTGTTTTTTCAATAATATTGTACATCTATTGGAAGATTGAAGGAATAAACAAGTTAAAAACATTTTAAAACAATTTTGCAGATTTTATTTAATCATTTTTAATTTTAAAATTTATCAAAAAAATAGAAATTTTAAATCAGATGATATGATTCTGATATTTTTTATTTACTAAAAATTTAATTTTTATGATTATTAAGGAGGAAAAATGAAAAAAAGAAGTCTGTTTTTGTTAGGTTGTGTTTTTATAATTGGAATAGGTGCAGCTGGAGAAGAAAATTCACCCTCAACAGTAACAATGCCCCCTATAAAAGATTGGGGAATATGGCATACAGCCTCTTCAGGAGTTATACAAAGTTTGACAAATATAGAAGATGCTGTAAATAATCATGCAAAGATTATAGGAAAAAATGCAGAAAGTGATAATGAGCTGGAAACTAAAATAAAAGATTTATGGGGAATTGTAGATCTTAATGGTGAAGTTGTGATTAAAGATCGTGCAGATAGGGAAAAAGCAGATGCAGAGCTAAAAACTTCTATAAACAATGAAACAGCAGAAAGAAAAAAATTAGATGATATTGTAAATAAAAATAGTGAAAGAATACAAAGTTTAGGGAAAACTACAGAAGTTGCTATAGGCCATCTTAATTCAAATGCTGTAAGAATAGGGGAAATTGAAAATAATATGCAGTCAGAACTTAATAACATTGAGAAAAAAATCGGAGGAATAGCAGATAATCGAAATTCAATTACGGAGAATAGTAATTTAATAAAGGTTAATGGAGAAGCAGTAACAAAAGAACAGAAATTAAGAGAGGAAACAGACAAAGAGTTATCAGGAAAAATATTACAGAATAGTGAGGCAGTAACAAAAGAGCAGGTATTGAGAGAGGAAACAGATAAAAAATTATCAAGCAAGATAACAGCTAACAGCGAAGCAATTTCTAAGGAACAGACAGCAAGAACGATATCTGAAAATAATTTAACCAGTAAAATAGAAGACAACAGTAAAATTATTGCATCAGTAGAAGCAAAAAATATAAAAGCTCAAAAAGATATTGAAGTAAATAGTACGAAAATAGAAAAAAATAGTAAAAATATTGCTAAAATAGAAAAACTTCATGAAAATTCTGAAAGAGTTCAGGGAATAATAGATAATCATGAAGCAAGAATTTCTGCTCAAGAAGAGGAAATAATGAGAACAAGGGCAAAAATGGATGATATTAACAGAAGAGTGGACAACCTTAATAATAAAGTAAACAGAGGTATGTCTTTAATGGCGACTATGACAGCTATAGATTTTCAAAATGTAAGAGCAGGAGAAATTGGAATAGGAGCAGGATTAGGACATTTTGAAAACAGTCAGGGAGTGGCAGTTGGAGCAGCATATGCTCCAACAGAAAATATAAGAATAAATGCTAAATATTCTGTTTCAACAGATAATATAAAGACATCAGCTATTGGAATAGGAGGAACAATAAAATTTAAAATGAGATAATTTATTTATAAAATTTATATATTTTATTATTGCAAAAACTTCTTTAGAAAAATAAATCTTCATGCTATAATAAAAAATAGACAAATATTTTGAAAAAGTTAATCTAAAGGAGGAACAAGGTATTATGCACATATCAAACAGAGCAATGGAAATGAATTATTCGCCAATTAGGAAATTGATTCCTCTGGCCGATGAAGCAAAGAAAAAAGGTATAAAGGTATATGCACTTAACATAGGACAGCCTAATATAGTAACACCTGATACATTTTTTACAGGACTTCACAACTATAGTGAAAAGATAGTAAAATATTCAGATTCAAGAGGAATTGAAAAATTAATAGAGAGCTTTATTGAAAGTTACAAAAAAAATGACACTTTTTTTAATAAAGAAGATATACTTATTACACAGGGAGGAAGCGAAGCCATACTGTTTACAATAATGGCTATCTGCAATGAAGGGGATAAAGTTTTAGTTCCAGAGCCTTTCTATTCAAACTATAATAGTTTTTGTCAATTTGCTGGAGCAAAGATAACACCTATTGAAACAAAAATAGAAAATAATTTCCACCTTCCTCCAATGGAAGAGATAGAAAAACTTATCACTCCAGAAACAAGAGCAATTCTTCTTTCAAATCCTTCAAATCCTACAGGGGTTGTTTACACAAAAGAAGAGATACTAATGGTAGGAGAGATTGCTAAAAAATATGATTTGTATATCTTAGCAGATGAAGTTTATAAACAGTTTATTTATGACGATACACCATATACATCTTTTACTCATATAAAAGATTTAGAGGACAGAGTAGTTCTTTTAGACAGTATATCTAAACACTACAGTGCTTGTGGGGCAAGAATAGGACTTATAGCAAGTAAAAACAGAGAACTTATGGCAATGATATTAAAATTCTGTCAAGCAAGACTTTGTGTATCTACAATAGAGCAACATGCAGCTGCAAATCTTATCAATACAATGGAAAGTTATATAGAAGATGTAAGAGAAAAATATAAAAACAGAAGAGATCTTCTTTTTGCATATCTTGATACTATGCCTGAAATAGTTTGTTCAAAACCTGCAGGATCTTTTTATGCCTTTGCAAAACTTCCTGTAGACAGTGCAGAAAAATTTGCAAAATGGCTTTTAACAGATTATTCTTATGATGACCAAACTATTCTTTTAGCTCCAGGACCTGGCTTCTATCAAACAGAAGGAAAAGGGGAGCAGGAAGTAAGATTTTCTTTCTGTACAAGTGTTGATGATATAGAAAATGCTATGATAGTTTTAAGAAGAGCATTGAAAGTATACAGAAAAGATGTTATGGGAATAGAAGACTAAATTAAAAGGATAATAAATTGATGAAAGAGATAAAAAAAGTAAATTTTAAAGGGAGTGTAATACTTAATCCTGTTCCTGTTGTACTTATTACAAGCAAAAATAAGGAGGGAAAGGATAATGTTTTTACTGTAGGATGGATAGGTACAGTGTGTACTAAACCACCTATGCTTTCAATTTCTATAAGACCTGAAAGACTTTCTTATGAATATATAAAGGAAACAATGGAATTTACTGTAAATCTTCCTGCAAGAAATATGGTAAAGGCAGTTGACTTTTGTGGTGTCCGTTCAGGAAGAGATGTAGATAAAGTAAAAGAGATGGGATTTACTATGAAAGAGGGAGAAAAAATATCTTCTTCTTATATTGATGAATGCCCTGTAAGCATAGAATGTCAGGTAAAACAGATTATACCTCTTGGAACACATGATATGTTTATAGCAGAGGTTGTATCATCTCATGTAAATGAAAATCTTATGGATGAAAATGGGAAGATTCACTTTGAATGGGCAGATCTTATTACATATTGTCATGGGGAATATTTTCCAATGTCAAAAAATGTTTTAGGAAGTTTTGGATATTCAGTAATGAAAGAAAAAACAAAGGCTAGAAAAGCTGAAGAAAGAGCAAAACAGCCAACAAAAAAAACGAAATCTTTTGCAAAGAAACCAAAGAAAAAAACTTTTAGAAAAAACAGAAATGAAAAATAAGTTTTATCTGGAGGAGATATGGATATAATAAAATCAGCTAAAGAGCTTTTTGATTCAGAAATCAGAGAGCTTGAAAGAGTGAGAGATAAAATTGATGAAAATATTGAAGATGTGGTGGCACTAATTCTTAATTCAAAAGGAAAAGTAGTAATCACAGGTATTGGAAAATCAGGGCTTATCGGGAAAAAAATAGCTTCTACTCTAGCTTCAACAGGAACACACGCAATATTTATGAATTCAGCAGAGGGGCTTCATGGAGATTTAGGAATGATATCTCCTGAAGATGTGGTAATAGCCATATCAAACAGCGGAAACAGTGAAGAGGTACTTTCTCTTCTTCCTTCAATAAAAAGAATAGGTGCTTCTCTTGTAGCTATGACAGGAAATAAAAATTCTCCACTTGGAAGAGAGGCAAAATATATACTTAATATAGGAATTGAAAAAGAGGGATGTCCTCTTAATCTCGCTCCTATGGCATCAGCAACTTCTACTCTTGTAATGGGAGATGCTCTTGCAGCAATTCTTATAAAAATGAGAAACTTTAAACCAGAAAACTTTGCAGTATATCATCCAGGAGGAACTCTTGGAAGAAGACTTCTTATGAAGGTAAAAGATGTAATGCATGGAGGGGATAAACTTCCTCTTGTTTCATATGATTCAACAGTAGACGAGCTTATTCTTACAATGACTAAGAAAAGACTTGGGGCTGTATGTGTGATGAATGACGAAAAAATGGTAGGAATAATTACAGAGGGAGATTTAAGAAGAGCTCTGGCTCATAAAGAAAAATTCTTTACAATGAAGGCAGAAGATATAATGACAAGAAACTTCACACAGGTAGAGGAAAATATTATGGCAATAGAGGCTCTTGATGTGATGGAAAACAGAGATAGTCAGATATCTGTTCTTCCTGTAATGAGAGAAGGTCATCTTGTTGGAATTGTAAGAGTACACGACCTTTTAAATGTAGTTGGAAGATAAAAATTTATTTTGACTAAAAAGTTTATTTGATTAATCAGAAATAATTGACAAACAGAAAAAATTTTTATATACTATGTTGTAGAATATAATTTTAATATTTTAAGGAGTGATTAAATATGGTAACTAAAGACAGTAATATATTAGAAGCAGCAAGACAATATCCAGTAATAGGAATGATATTCAGAAAATATGGACTTGGATGTATTGGATGTATGGTAGCTTCAGGAGAAACTCTTGGAGAAGGACTTGCAGCTCATGGATTAAATGCAGATGCAATCATAGCTGAGATCAATATGCTTATTGAAGAGCAAGAAAAAGCAGCAAAATAGTTTTAAAAATAAATATATTTTATAATAACTTCGATAAATCTTTATCGGAGTTATTTTTTATATTTTTTAATGATGATTTTTTTCCAAAAATGTAGTAAAATAAGGATACATGATAAATTGACGGAGAGATGTATGGAGATTATTTTAGAGTATGTGGATAAAATAGGACTGATAGGTATTATAGTATCTATTACAGCCTTCCTTGTAGGAATAAAGTTTCCTGATTGGGATTTTAAAATGAAGTTACAGCACAGAAATATTTTAACACATAGCCCTCTTTTTTTATTTCTGCTTATGGAATTATACAGAAGAGAAAAAAATGAAACCTTTAGATTTTTTATAATAGGTTTTGCTCTTGCTCTTTCTATTCACTTTATATTTGATTTTTTTCCAAAAGGTTGGAGCAGAGGAGCTCTTCTTCATCTTCCTGTAGCAAGGATACCTCTTTCAGCTAAGATAAGTAAGATTTTATTTTTAATTTTTATAGGAATATCTTTGTATATCACTGTAAAAATGATAAAAACTTATGAAGAATTTATATTTTTTACACTTTTAGCACTTTGGACATTTCTTAAAAATACAGTGAAAGAGGAAAAATTTTTTAGACCTTGTATCTTATTTGCAGTGATTTTTATCCTTATGGGAAGCATGAAATTTAATGAAATAGGAAGGGAAGCTGAAAGAGGAAAAAAGCAGATTATTATTTATGTAAAAAATATTAAGAAGCAGTATTTTTAGTTTTCTTGACAATATTATGAATAAAATAATATAATTAATAAAGAATATATTTTGAAAGGAGTAAAAATGAAGGATATTAATCTTTTATCAAAGACAGCCAACGAAATTAGAAAAAACGTTGTAAAAATGATTTGCAATGCTAAATCAGGACACCCAGGAGGATCTCTTTCAGCAGCAGATATAGTAACAACTCTATATTTTGCAGAAATGAACATTGATCCAAAAAATCCTAAAATGGAGGGAAGAGATAAATTTGTTCTTTGCAAAGGACACGCAGCTCCTGTTTTATATGCAGCACTTGCAGAGAGAGGATATTTTGAAAAAGATTTATTAATGACTTTAAGAAAATATGGTTCACCTCTTCAAGGACACCCTGATATGAAAAAAGTTCCTGGAGTTGAAATTTCAACAGGTTCATTAGGACAAGGATTATCAGTTGCAAACGGAATGGCTCTTGCAGCAAAACTTGATAAAAAAGAAAACAGAGTTTACGCTCTTCTTGGAGATGGAGAACAACAGGAAGGACAAGTATGGGAAGCAGCAATGACAGCAGCTCATTATGGACTTGACAACCTTTGTGCATTTGTAGACAACAATAATCTTCAAATAGACGGAAATGTGGATAAAGTTATGGGAATCGAGCCTCTTGATGAAAAATGGAAGGCTTTTGGATGGCATGTAATCGAAATAAATGGACATGACTTCAAAGAAATTTTAGATGCTTTAGATGAAGCAAGAACAGTAAAAGGAAAACCTACAATGGTTATTGCTCACACTGTAAAAGGTAAAGGGGTTTCATTTATGGAAAACTTAGCTTCTTGGCATGGAAGTGCACCTAATGCAGAGCAAACAGAAAAAGCATTGGAAGAATTATCTAAAAACGATTAATAAAAACTTTATCTTTAGGAGGAAATATAAATGATAAAAAAAGCGACAAGAGAAGCTTATGGAGAAGCTTTAGCTGAGCTTGGAAAAATAAATGAAAATGTAGTAGTATTAGATGCTGACCTTTCAGGATCTACAAAAACAAGTGTATTTAAAAAGGCCTTCCCTGAAAGACATTTCAATGTGGGAATTGCAGAGGCAGATCTTGTGGGAACAGCAGCAGGACTTGCAGCTTCAGGAAAGATTGCATTTGCTTCAACTTTTGCAATGTTTGCAGCAGGAAGAGCATTTGAGCAAATAAGAAATACTGTAGCATATCCAAAATTAAATGTAAAAATAGCTCCTACACACGCAGGAATATCTGTAGGAGAGGATGGGGCTTCTCACCAATCAGTTGAAGATATAGCTCTTATGAGATCTATTCCAGGAATGGTAGTTTTATCTCCTGCTGATGCTGTTGAAACTAAAAAAATGGTATTTGCAGCAGCTGAATATGATGGACCTGTTTACATAAGAATGGGAAGACTTGGAGTACCTGTTTTATTTGATGATAACTATGATTTCCAAATAGGAATTGCAAATACTTTAAGAGATGGAAAAGATGTTACAATAGCTGCAACAGGACTTATGGTTGCTGAAGCAGTAAAAGCAGCTGAAGAACTTGAAAAAGAAGGAATTTCTGTAAGAGTTATAAACGTTGGAACAATAAAACCTCTTGACGGAGAAGCAATATTAAAAGCAGCTCAAGAAACTAAATTTATAGTTACTGCTGAAGAGCATTCTGTTATTGGAGGACTTGGGTCTGCAGTATCTGAATTTTTATCAGAAGTACATCCTACAAAAGTTAAAAAAGTTGGAATTTATGATAAATTTGGACAAAGTGGAACAGGGGAAGAACTTCTTCAAAAATATGAATTAACAGCAGAAAAATTAATATCTGTAATTAAAGAAAATTTATAATTAATTTAGACTGACTATAATTTTTTAAAATTGTAAAACTAAAATTCTCGATATTAAAAATTGTTTCGTAATTTATGCAGTGAACTGAACAATATAAATAGAAACTATTTTTTCTTAGAGAATTTTAGCTTTTACAAATTTGTAATATTTTATGATATAGTCAGTCTTTTTAAGTTTATCCTATTTTTAGAAAGGCAGAGTTGTAATGTTTAACAGAAATGACAGAAGAGAGATTAATAATTTTACAGGAATAAGAAGGGGCTTCTTTGGAATAATTGTTGCCGCTTTTGTTTTTAATATGTTTTTTGCTGGATTTTTAAATATAACTTCTGAAATAAGACAGCTGAAAAATAAAAATTTTATAATGGCAGAATTGCAGAACAACCTAACACAATCTAAAAAAGGAGAAATAGAAGAGAAATTTTTAAATCTTCCAGAGGTACAGAAGGTAACTTATGTTGATAGTTATGCAGCTTTTCAAGAATTGCAGAAAAATTTGGGAATAGTTATTCCAAGGGGAGAAAATCCTCTTCCTGATAGTTTGAGAATATATTTTAAAAACGCTCAAGATGTGGAAAAATTACAGGGAGTTTTAGAGGAAACTCAAGAGATAAAAGAGTTTTTTGTAGATGGAACTTATATATCTGAAATTAACAGCAGAGTAAGAGTTCTTAATCTTTTCGGAATTATAGCTGGAATAGGAGCTGTATGCTCACTATTTTTAATAAACTCTATATTTCTGTTTCAGGTAGAAACAGATTATATGATGAATATGGTAGTGGATGAAACAAATCCAAGAAACCGTATAAAAGCTAAAAATATAAATCTGCTGCCTTTTACTGTGGCAGTGCTTTTAAGTATGTTGTTGTTCTTTAATTTTTATGTGATAATGAGAAGAACACTTATACATGAGGGAATATTCGCGGAAATATTGAGCCTTTTCCAAATAATGTATATCCAAGGAGGAGTGAATATTCTTGTGATAATACTTGCTTGGTTTATGCCTGTTAATAGGAGAACAGGAGCAAAAAAATGAAAGGTGTGAAAAAATTTGTAATTTTTTTTGTAGTTTTTTCCTGTACAATTTTTGGAGCTGGAAATGTAGATGCTATGAAGGCCCAGCTTGAAAAATTGGACAAAGAGATAAAAGCTAAAAACGAAAGAATTGAAAATATAGATATAGAGAAGAAAACAATAGCCCAACAGATTGAGGAGATAAAAAAAGATATCGAGGAGATTGAAAGGGATAGAGATAAAATAGAAGAAGAGATTGCAATAGTATCTAAAAATATAGATTATGGGCAGAGAAATATGAGCTTTAACTCAAAAGAACTTCAGAGAAAAAAAGCTGAATTTGATGCCAAAATTATTGCATGGTCGAGAAGAAGTCAGGGGTATAAAAGTTTTGAAGAGGAAAGCATTTTAAAAAGACAGTTTGCAAAAGTGCTGTATGAAGACTTAAACAGAATGACAAAAATAAAAGATGTACAGTCAAGTATAGCAGAAGTAAAAGCTGATATTGAAAAAGAGAAAATGAAATTAAGCTCTCTTAAATCTCAGCTGAATACTAAAAAAATGCAGATAGCTAGAAAACAGGAGCAAAAAAATGCTCTTATCAAAAAACTTAACTCAGAAAAGAGCAGTCATATAAAGACAATAAGCAACCTGCAAAAAGAAAAACAAAGAATAGAAAAAGAGATAGAGGATATCATTAAAAAAAGAACAACTATTTCTAAAGATGTAAATTTTGATAAGGCACAGAAAAATTTAGGAAAAGCTGTTAAACCAGTATCAGGAACTATTTCTGTAAGATTTAAGCAGGAAAAAACAAAAGGTGTAGCAAGTAACGGGATAGAGATAAATTCAAAATTGGGAGCAGAAGTAAAAGCTTCTATGAGCGGAAAAGTAATTTACGTGGATAAACTTCAGGGACTTGGAAAAGTTATAATGGTAGATTATGGATATAATACTATAGGAGTATATGGAAATATAATTTCATCTAAAGTAAAGGTTAACCAAAGGGTAAATGCTGGAGAAACAATAGGAATACTTGGACTTTCAACGGAAGGAAAACCAAGCCTTTATTACGAAATGAGATTTAACTTGAAACCTATAAATCCTGAAATAATGTTTTAAAAATATGGGGGAAATCTGTGAAAAAGTGTGTCATTTTTTATAATGAAGAAAAAGCAGCAGCTGTTATGAATTATAAAAAAATAAAAGATTTTCTTGAGAGGGAGAATGTTGAAATTCTCTCTCATTATCATGTAAATGAAGCAGATTTTGCAGTTGTAATTGGGGGAGATGGAACTCTTCTTCGTGCAGCTAAAACAATAATAAAAAATGAAAATATCACAGTCATTGCAGTAAATGCAGGAAGTCTTGGGTTTCTTACAGAGATAAAGGCTGAAGAGGGAGTAGAAGCTTGTGCTTCTTATTTGGCAGGAGATTATCATATAGACAGCAGAGGACTTTTGGATATTTGGATAAACGGAGAGAAAAGAACAGTTCTTAATGAAGTGGTTTTTTCAAATGGGGGAATGGCTAAGAAGCCTGTAAAAATCGGACTTTATTCTGATAAAGGAAAGATAAACTGCTATAGAGGAGATGGAGTAATTATATCCACTCCAACAGGTTCAACAGCTTACTCTCTTTCAGCAGGAGGACCTATTATATCTCATTATCTCGATGCAGTGCTTATTACTCCTATTGCACCTCATAATCTTACAACACGTCCTATTGTTATAGATATAAAAAGAGATATATGTGTTAAAGTAGAAGATGAAAAAGAGAGTGAAAGAGAAAGTTTTGCTATAGTAGATGGAGAACTATGGAAAAAAATAGATAAAGAAGATGAGATTAAAGTTAAGTATTCTGATAAAAAATTAAAGCTTCTTTTGCCAAAAAACAGAAATTATTATTCTGTGCTTAAAGAAAAGCTGAAATGGGGAGATAATCTATGTTAAAAGAACTTCAGATAGAAAATTTAGCTATAATAGAAAAACTTGATTTGGAATTTGGAGAGGGCTTAATAACTCTTACAGGAGAAACAGGAGCTGGAAAGTCAATTATTTTAAGTGGAATAAATCTTCTTATAGGGGAAAAAACAAATATAGAGATGCTTCGTGATGGAGAAAAACTTTTGGTAGCTCAAGGGGTTTTCAGTGTAAATAGTGAGCAGGAGAAGGAACTTGAAGAGCTTGGAATAGAAGCAGAGGACGGAGAGGTAATAGTAAGAAGAACGATGGACAGCAAAGGAAAGGGAAAAGCCTTTGTAAATAATATGAGAGTTCCGGTTTCTGGTCTTAAAGAGATAATGGGAACTCTTGTAGATATTGTTGGACAGCACTCTCATCAGATGCTTTTAAACAGAGAAAATCATATTAAACTTTTAGATAAGTTTACAGAGGATCAAACAAAAGAGATAAGAAAGAATCTGGAAATATCTTTAGACGATTTTATTCGTCTGGACAGAAAAATCGAAAGAATTGATGAGGAAAAAAAGGAGCTGAGAGAGAAAAAAGAGTTTTATGAATTTCAGCTGGATGAGATAGATAAGGTAAAACTTGTAAAAAATGAAGATGAACTTTTAGAAAGTGAATATAAAAAACTTTTTAATGCAGGAAAAATAAAAGAAAAACTTTCTATGGCAGAAGCCTGTCTAAAAAATGGAGAGGTAAATGCTCTGAGTATTATTTATGCAAGTAAAAAAAATCTTGAAATGATAGCAGATTATGGAGAGGAGTTTCAGGAAAATCTTGAAAGACTTGAAAGAGTCTATTATGATTTAGAAGATTGTGTAAGTTCTATGGAAAGTCTTAATGAAGATATTGAAGTAGATGAAGGAAGACTTGAAGAGGTAATTTCAAGACTTGATGCTATAGGAAAATTAAAAAATAAATATGGAAGCACAATTGATGAAATATTAGAGTATAGAAATGACATTGAGAAAAAATTAAAAAATCTTGATGACAGTAATTTTCAAGTAAAAAAACTTATACAGGAAAGAGAGGCTGCCAGAGCATCTTATTGGAAATATGCCTTTGAATTAAGAGATGTAAGAAAAAAATGTATTGAGAAGATAGAAAAACAGCTTGGAGATGAACTTACATATCTTAATATGAAAGATGCAGAATTTAAAATTCTTCTTGAAGAAAAAGAAACAATGTCAAGGAATGGTTCAGATGGTATTGAGTTTTTTATCTCAACAAATGCAGGACAGAAACCAAAACCTCTGCAAAAAATTGCTTCAGGGGGAGAGGTCAGCAGAATTATGTTGGCTCTTAAAGTTATATTTTCCCATGTAGATAATATTCCTATTTTAATTTTTGATGAAATAGATACAGGAGTGGGAGGAGAAACTGTAAGAAAAATTGCCTCAAAACTAAAAGAGATTGGAAGAAATGCACAGGTAATCTGTATTACCCATTCTCCTGCTATAGCTTCAAAAGCCAGTGAACAGTTTTATATTGAAAAGAAAACGGAACATGAAAAAACTGTTACTACTGTAAGAAAGCTTAATGAAGAGGGAAGAGTAAAGGAAATTGCAAGAATGCTTGCAGGACAAAATATTTCAGATGCAGTGATAAGTCATGCTAAAGAACTGCTTTCAGAGGAATAAGGAGTAAATTTATGGATTTATTGGAAAAGTTTCTTGATTCAATGAGAAAAAGAGAAACAGTGGCTGAAACAAGTCTTAATATGTATAAAAAAGATATTGAAGATTTTAAAATATTTCTTGGTGAAAAAAATTATGAAGATACAGAAACTGAGGATATTACAGCTTATATAAAGTTTATGGAAACTAAATATCTTGAAAATTCAATAATCCGTAAAGTTAGTTCAATAAAAAGTTTTTACAAATTTTTATTGAAAAATGAGATTATAGAAGTTTCTCCTGCAGAAGAGATTACAATGTCTAGAGCTTTTATAAAAAATACTGATAAAATTGAACTGAATGAACTGAGAGATATAATAAATTCCTGCGAGGAAAACGGAAAGGGCAGAAGGGACAGAATAATTATAAAACTTCTTGCAGAAACAGGAATGCAGATAACAGAGATTTTAAATCTTAAAATTTCAGAAATGAAAAAGGCAGATTATCAATCTTTTATTGTAAGAACAAGCAATGAGTATATAATTGTAGAACTTTCAGAAGAGAGCAGAGAAGAGCTTAAGGAATATGTGGAAAAATTCAGAAGCAGTGTAATAAAAGAAAAATATGCTGGAGATGATAAAATATTTTGTGATTTGAGTATCCAAAATTTTCGGGCAAGGTTTATGAAATATGGTGTAAAAGCAGGAATTGAAAGAGAAGTTCAGCCAAGTATGATAAAGAACAGATGTCAGCATGAAAGAAGAGAGATTTTACAGGAGAAAAAAGAGGATTTTACAGAAAGAATAAGAGAAGAATATTTCAGAATAAGAATAGGAGATGATTAGAACAGATGAAAGCTGGATTTATAGCAGTTGTAGGAAGACCAAATGTAGGAAAATCTACTTTGATAAATAAATTAGTAAGTGAAAAAGTAGCAATTGTTTCAGATAAAGCAGGAACAACAAGAGATACAATAAAAGGAATTTTAAATGTCAATGGAAACCAGTATGTTTTTATTGACACTCCTGGAATACACAAACCTAAACATCTTTTAGGTGAATATATGACAAACAGTGCAATAAAAATTTTAAAAGATGTAGACCTTATACTTATGATTCTTGATGGTTCTCAGGAGATAAGTACAGGGGACGAATTTGTAATGGAAAGAATTATGGAAGCAAGAAGAACTCCAAGAGTCTTAGTAATAAATAAAATTGATAAACTTACAAATGAAGAGATTGAAGCTAAGAAAAAAGAAGTAGAAGAAAAACTTGGAAAATTTGATGGAATTGTAGAAATTGCAGGAGAATATGGAATAGGACTTGCAAAACTTCTTAATGCAATTGATCCATTTTTAGAAGAAGGTATACAGTATTATCCAGAGGATATGTATACAGATATGCCTGTTTATAGAATTATTACAGAGATTGTAAGAGAAAAAATCCTTCTTAGAACAAGAGATGAAGTTCCTCACTCTATTGCAATAGAGATTATAAATGTTGAAAGAAGAGAAAATGGAAAAGATAAGTTTGATATAAATATTTATGTTGAAAGAGATTCTCAGAAGGGCATTATTATCGGAAAAAACGGAAAAATGCTTAAAGATATAGGAACAGAAGCGAGAAGAGAGATAGAAATTCTTCTTGGAAAAGAGATCTACTTAAATCTTTGGGTAAAAGTGAAAGAGGATTGGAGAAAGAAAAAACCATTCCTTAAAGAACTTGGATATTTTGCAGAGGATTAAAAAAATAAACTGCCGCAGATTTGAAAAACAATTTGCAGCAGTTTTTTATTTTATGGAACTTGTACCTGTGATACATGATCACATTTCGAAAGCTCAGACATAAGTTCAAAAGCTTCCATTTGTTTAGACATAATAAGAACATATAAAATTTTATTCTCATCAGTATCTTTCTTTAAGTTTTTAATTTTAACATCCATTCTTTTTAATGTTTCATAAGTTGCCAGAAGATTATCTGTATATCTTGTTCCTTGTCTGAATTGAACGATGATTTTAACAATATGCTTATTATCAATAAGGGAACGTTCTACTTTTTTCAAAGTAACAAGAACAATTAAAATAGCTATTCCTGAAGGAATTGCAAGAAAATAAAATCCCCATCCAATTCCAAGTCCTATACACCCTGTCGCCCATATGGAAGCTGCTGTTGTAAGTCCACCTATTACTCCTTTATCTCTCATAATAGTTCCTGCTCCTAAAAATCCTATACCACTTACTACTTGAGCACTAATACGGCTTATGTCGATTTTTAAAAGAGGAGCAATATCAGGATGAGTAAGAGCAAATCCCAAAGAATTTATTCTTAGCTGTTCCTCTGTAAGAGATACGATAGTTGCACCAAGACACACTAAAATATGCGTACGAAAACCTGCAGGACGGTTGCTGTGTCCTCTCTCATATCCAATTATTCCTCCTATAAGAATGGCCATTATTATTCTTAGGATTACTTCTTGAATAGTGAGAACAGAAGTAAAGTTTCTCATCATTGCTGGATCCATTGTAATCATAAAAATTCACCCCAAATATAAAATTACATAAAAATAAAAAAGCTAAAAAATCCTGAGGCTTAAAAACTTCAGAACTTAATTAGCTCACAGATCACACGCTTTTTATTTTTACATTCTCTTTACACTAAAATAACATAAAAAAATATAAATGTCAAATATTTATTTTAAAATAGAACGAAAAAAATTATTATGAAACAAAATAAATTTTATTCCTTGAAAAAAATAGATAATTATGATATCCTATCAACTGACAAGACAGTTGTAAATATAGTTAATATTACAGGAGGAAAAATGGAAAATAAGATGGAGCTGTTAAATAAGCTGAAAAAAGAAAAAAATGCAGTGATACTGGCTCATTACTATACAGATAAAGAGATACAGAAAGCAGCAGATTATGTTGGAGATTCGTATTTTTTAAGTGAAAAAGCAAGAGAAGTGAAAGAAGATATAATTGTTATGTGTGGAGTATCATTTATGGGAGAAAGTGTAAAACTTCTTAATCCAAATAAAACTGTACTTCTTCCAGATAGCAATGCAGATTGTCCTATGGCACATATGGCAGATGTAGAAAAAATAAAAAAAGTAAAGGAAAAATATGAAGATTTAGCAGTTGTATGTTATGTAAATTCAACAGCAGAATTAAAAGCTCACTCTGATGTATGTGTAACTTCAGCTAATGCTCTTAAAATAGTTAAAAATTTATCTCAAAAAAATATATTTTTTATTCCTGATAAGCATCTTGCTCACTATATATCAGAGCAAGTTCCTGATAAAAATTTTATTTTTAATGAGGGCTGGTGCCATGTACATGATTCTCTAAGTTTAGATGAGGTTATAAATCTGAAAAACAGATATCCGGAAGCAGAAATTCTTGTTCATCCAGAATGCAGAGAAGATGTAGTTGCAATGGGAGATTTTGTGGGAAGTACTTCTGGAATTATAAAATACGCATCAGGAAGCAGTAAAAAAGATTTTATTGTCTGTACAGAAGAGGGAGTTTTATATGAGTTAGAAGAGAAAAATCCTGATAAAAACTTTTATTTTCCAAAAGAAAGATTTGTTTGTGAAGATATGAAAAAAATAACATTGGATAAAATTATAGATGTTCTTGAAAATAATAGTAATAAAGTGGAAATGAAAGAGAACCTGATAGAAGATGCCTGTAAGCCTCTTGAAAATATGCTTAAATTGGCAGAGTAATTAAGGAGAGTAAAATGGATAGAAAATATGATGTAATAATTGCCGGGACAGGTGTGGCAGGTTGTTTTGCAGCTCTTCATCTTCCCGAAAGTAAAAAAATATTAATGATAACAAAGGGAGAACTTGAAGAAAGTGATTCTTTTCTTGCACAGGGAGGTATTTGTGTTCAAAGAGATGAGAATGATTTTGAAAGTTTTATGGAAGATACTTTAAGAGCAGGACATTATAAAAATAAAAAAGAATCTGTAGAGATAATGATAAATTCATCAAGAGAGGTGATAAATAAACTCATCTCTTTTGGAGTAGATTTTAGAAAAGAAAATGGAGAACTTGCATATACTCGTGAAGCAGCTCACTCTAAACCTCGTATTTTATATCATGATGATATTACAGGAGAAGAGATAACAAAAAAACTTTTGTTTACTGTACAAAAAAGAAAAAACATAACTGTTTTTACTAAAACAGTTATGATTGATCTTATAAGTGAAAATAATATTTCCAAAGGAATGATAATAAAAACAAAAGATGAAGAAATTATTCCTGTATATGCTCACGATATAATTCTTGCAACAGGAGGTGTGGGAGGGGTATATTCTCACTCTACAAACTTCCCTCATCTTACAGGTGATGCCTTAGCAATAGCTGTAAAACACAATATAAAATTAAAAGATGTGGGATATGTACAGATTCATCCGACATCACTGTATTCTCAAAAACCAGGAAGAAAATTTTTAGTTTCTGAATCTGTAAGAGGAGAGGGGGCTCTTCTTTATGATAAAAATTTTAAGCGTTTTACAGATGAGCTTATTCCAAGAGATAAACTTACAGAAAAAATATATGAGCAGATGAAAAAAGATGAAACATCTCATGTATGGCTTGATATGAGAGCTGTTATTCAAAAAGGAATAGATATTAAAAAAAGATTTCCAAATATTGTAAAAAAATGTATAGAAGAGGGGTATGATCCTGAAAAAGAATGTATCCCAGTTGTTCCAGCACAACATTATTTTATGGGAGGAATAGAGGTTGACTCAAACAGTATGACTTCAATGAAAAATCTTTACGCAGCAGGAGAAACAAGCTGTAATGGTGTTCATGGAGCGAATAGACTAGCAAGTAACTCCCTTTTAGAAAGTCTTGTTTTTGGAGAGAGAGCAGCAGAACATATAGTTTCTAAAAAAGATGAAACAGACGGCTTTTATGAAACAGAAATTGATTTGGAAAAATATAGAGATATTGAAAATCTTTTTGCAGAATATAGAGATATAGTTCTTGCTGAAATAGAAAAGGATAAAAGACAGAAGGAGAAAGAAAATGAATGAGATAACAATGAAAATGAATATGGATGAACTTATTCTTATGGCTTTAAGAGAAGATATATCAAGTGAAGATATTACAACAAATTCTGTTATGAAAGAAAAAAAACTTGGGACAGTTCAGCTTATCTGTAAACAAGATGGAATTATTGCAGGACTGGGAGTATTTAAAAGAACATTTGAACTTTTAGACAGGGATACAGAGGTAAAATTTTATGTAAAAGATGGTGAACCTGTACAAAAAGGTATGGTAATGGGAGAAGTAATAGGAGATGTAAGAGTTCTTCTTTCAGGTGAGAGAACAGCTCTTAATTATTTACAGAGAATGAGCGGGATTGCAACCTATACAAATAATGTGGTAAAATTGTTAGAAGGAAGTAAAATAAAACTTCTTGACACAAGAAAAACAACTCCTAATATGCGTATTTTTGAAAAATATGCAGTTAAAATGGGAGGGGGAAATAATCATCGTTACAATCTTTCTGATGGAATACTTTTAAAAGATAATCATATAAATGCAGCAGGTGGAGTGGCTAAGGCTATAAAAATGGCAAAAGAATATGCTCCTTTTGTAAGAAAAATTGAGGTTGAAGTAGAAAATTTGGAAATGATGAAAGAAGCTTTAGAAGCTGGAGCAGATATAATTATGCTTGATAATATGAGCACTGAGATGATGAAAGAAGCTGTAAAAATGGCTGATGGTAAAGCAAAAACAGAGTGTTCGGGAAATATTACCAAAGAAAATATAGAAAGAGTAATTGAAACAGGAGTTGACTATATTTCCAGTGGAGCTCTTACACATTCTGCACCTATTCTTGATATTTCCCTAAAAAATCTTCGTGTTTTATAGACAGAAGGAGATAAAAATGAGTGGAAAAGAAAGACGAAGAGAGATTCTGAATATGATACAAGGAGCAAAAGAGCCAATCTCTGGTACAGAACTTGCTAAAATATACAATGTAAGTCGTCAGGTAATAGTTCAGGATATAGCTCTTTTAAGAGCTGAAAATAATGAAATATATTCTACAACCAGAGGATATATTGTACAGGCAGCAGCTTCTGTTTTCAGCAGAATTTTTTCTGTAAACCATAGTGATGAAAATATAGAGGATGAACTTAATACAATTATAGATTTGGGAGGAACTGTTGCAGATGTTTTTATAGAGCATGAGATTTATGGAAAAATATCTGCAGAGATGAATATAAATTCCAGAAGAAAGGTAAAGGAGTTTGTGGAAAAAATAAAAAGCGGAGCTTCTACTCCTCTTAAGAATCTTACTTTTGGGAAACATTTTCATACTGTAAAGGCAGACAGTGAAGAAACTCTTGATTTGATAGAGAAGGAGTTAAATGAAAAAGGATATCTTATTTCTTCTTATTGACTATATTTCTAAAAAGATATAGAATAGATTAATATAAATTAATCTTAAGGAGAGAAAGGGAATGGATATAAAAGAGATACTGGAGAGAAATCCCGTAATACCAGCAATAAAAAATGATACTTATCTTAAAGAAGCTATGGAAAGTGGGAGCGAGATTGTTTTTATCATAATGGCAAATCTTATGAATATAAAAGAGATTGTAGATAAATTAAAAGATGCTGGAAAAATAGTCTTTGTTCATGTTGATATGATAGATGGATTTTCAAGTTCTAATTGTGGAGTAGAATATATAAAAAATAATATTAGAATAGATGGAATAATTACTACAAAACATAATATAGCAAGTTTTGCCAAAAAGAGCGGAGTTTGTGTTATACAGAGGTTTTTTATACTTGATTCTTTTTCATTTAAGAATACAATAGTACATATAAGAGAAAATAAGCCTGATGCAGTGGAAATTTTACCTGGAGTTATGCCTAAAATAATAAAAAGAATCTGTAATCTTGTAAATGTTCCTGTTATTACTGGGGGACTTATTGATGAGAAAGATGATATAATTAATGCTTTGAGAGCTGGAGCAGAGGGAATATCTACAACAGATAAAAATCTTTGGGATTAAAAAATGGATTAATATATTATTTCTAGATTAAATTTTGCTTGAAATAATCAGTAATAGAACATAAAATATAAAAAATAATTTGACATTTGGAATAAAAAAGAGTATCCTCTAGTAAAGGGAAAAGAAATACTAGCTGGAGATTAAGTGAGGCTGAGAAAACATCGTGCATAAGCAGAGTATTTTTTCAGCTTTTTTTATCAGCAGTATTTTATATTATTAAAGAGTTTTGAATGGAGGAGAGAGTATGGCGAGAACAATTAAGAATGTATTACTGGCAGCAATCTTGGGAATTTTATTTATTGCTTGTGGAGGATCAAAAGAGAAAGGGGAAGAGGGAAAACCAGCCCCAAGAGTTATTAAAGTAAGTACAAAATTTGTTGATGATGAGCAGACAGCAAAATCATTAGTAAAAGTTGTTGAAGCAGTAAACAGAAGAAGTAATGGCACATTAGAACTTCAATTATTTACAAGCGGAACACTTCCAATCGGTAAAGACGGAATGGAACAAGTTGTTAACGGATCTGACTGGATTTTCGTTGATGGTGTAAACTTCTTAGGAGATTATATTCCTGATTACAATGCTGTAACTGGTCCATTATTATATTCATCTTTCGAAGAATATTTAAGAATGGTTAGAACTCCTTTAGTACAAAATTTAAATAAACAGGCTGAAGAAAAGGGAATTAAAGTGTTATCACTTGATTGGCTATTTGGATTCAGAAGTATAATGGCTAAAAAAGCTATTAAAACTCCAGCAGATATGAAGGGAGTAAAACTTAGAGTTCCTACAAGTCAACTTTATACATTTACTATTGAAGCACTTGGAGGAAATCCTGTTGCAATGCCTTACCCTGATACTTATGCAGCTATTCAGCAAGGAGTTATTGATGGTGTTGAAGGTTCTATAATGACTTACTACGGAACTAAACAATATGAAAACGTTAAAGAGTACTCTTTAACAAGACACCTTTTAGGTGTATCAGCTGTATGTATCTCTAAACAATGTTGGGACAGTTTAACTGATGAACAAAGAACTATTCTTCAAGAAGAATTTGACAGAGGTGCAGAAGATAACTTAGAAGCAACTGTTCAGCTTGAAGGAGAATATGAAGTTAAGTTAAAAGAACTTGGTATTAATTTCCATGAGGTTGATATGGAAGCATTTAATAAAGCAGTAGCACCTGTATATTCTATGTTCCCTAAATGGACTCCAGGAATATATGATGAAATCATGAAAGAACTTACAAAAATAAGAGAAGACATAAAAAACGGAAACTAATTTTTAGCGAATAATAAGCTGTAAATAGGGGACGAAAGTCCCCTATTTATAAAATATTGAGAAAATTTTTTATGTTTTGATGAGGTGATTTTATGAGAGATTTTTTGAAAAAGTTTGAATTATACCTTGGGAGCATATTTATATCTGTAACAATTTGTGTTGTTATAATGAATGTGTTCACAAGATATGTGTTAAAATTTACATATTTTTGGGCAGAAGAGGTAGCAGTCGGATGCTTTGTTTGGACAATCTTTTTAGGAACAGCAGCAGCATATAGACAAAAGGCCCTTATAGGTGTAGAAGCTGTAGTAGTTCTCCTTCCTAAAAAAATAAGGAAAATAGTTGAATTTTTTACATATATTTTACTTACTTGTTTAAGTGGACTTATGTTTTGGTTTTCTTATGGATATGTTTCAACATCTTCTAAGATTACAGCAGCACTAGAGATATCTTATGCTTATATAAATTCATCTATTATTTTGGCATTTGGGCTTATGACAATATATTCTATTATTTTTTCAGTAGAAAGTTTTATAGATATATTAAAAAAAGATAATAAGGATTAATTTTAGAGGAGGATATATATGAATAATCTAACACCGGTAATTGTGCTGTTTATTTTATTCTTTTTAAATATTCCCATAGGTTTTGCCCTTATAGGATCAGCACTTTTTTATTTTATATTTTTAAATCAAACTATGGCAATGAATATGGTTATTCAGCAGTTTGTAACATCAGTTGAATCTTTCCCATATCTTGCTGTACCTTTCTTTATAATGGTTGGTTCTGTAATGAACTATTCAGGTATCAGTGAACAGCTTATGAACATGGCTGAAGTTTTAGCAGGTCATATGAAAGGGGGACTTGCTCAAGTAAACTGTCTTTTAAGTGCTATGATGGGTGGAATTTCAGGTTCTGCCAATGCTGATGCTGCCATGGAGTCAAAAATTCTTGTTCCAGAAATGATTAAAAAAGGATTTTCTCCTGAATTTTCAGCAGCTGTAACAGCAGCTTCTTCAGCAGTAAGTCCTGTTATTCCTCCAGGAACTAATCTTATCCTTTATGCTTTAATTGCCAATGTACCTGTTGGAGATATGTTCCTTGCTGGATATACTCCTGGAATTTTGATGACAGTGGCTATGATGATAACAGTTTATATTATATCTTCAAAAAGAGGATATGCTCCTTCAAGAAGTAAAATGGCAAGTCCAAGAGAGATAGGAAGTCAGGCACTAAAATCAATATGGGCTCTTGCAATACCTTTTGGTATTATTCTTGGAATGCGTATAGGAATGTTTACTCCTACTGAAGCAGGAGGAGTTGCAGTATTTTTCTGCTTCTTTGTTGGATTCTTCGTATATAAAAAATTGCAGTTAAAACATATACCTATGATTTTAATGGAAACAGTTCAAAGTACAGGTTCTGTTATGATTATAATTGCAGCAGCAAAGGTATTTGGATATTACATGACTCTTGAAAGAATACCTCAAATGATAACAAACGGACTT
Source organism: Fusobacterium sp. (assembly GCA_019416865.1). Taxonomy (GTDB): domain Bacteria; phylum Fusobacteriota; class Fusobacteriia; order Fusobacteriales; family Fusobacteriaceae; genus Fusobacterium_B. The sequence continues at coordinate 19,692 of DXWL01000006.1, read as the reverse complement.
ATGGATTTCACAGATAACAGATTTGTGCTTTTAATGGTTATTAACCTTCTTCTTCTATTTATAGGAATGTTTATTGAAGGAGGAGCAGCTCTTGTAATTCTGGCACCTCTTTTAGTTCCTGCTGTAAAAGCTCTTGGTGTAGATCCACTTCATTTTGGAGTTATATTTATAGTAAATATTATGATTGGAGGACTTACTCCGCCATTTGGTTCTATGATGTTTACAGTATGTTCTATAGTTCATGTAAAATTAGAAGATTTTATAAAAGAAGTATGGCCGTTTATATTATCTTTGATTGTTGTTCTGCTTATTGTAACATATTCTGAAAATATAGCACTATTTATACCAAACTTATTTAAATAATTTTAATTATACGATTTGTATATTTTTTTATTAAAATAATGTACTAAAAATTATCAAAAATATTTAAAAAATAAAAAAAAGTAAAAAATATTGACAAAATAAAGAAAAAATAGTAATATTAATATCAGAAATAAAGCTCAGAGAATGGAGAAGCTTATAGTTTTCTTTAGATATTCTAAAGAATTTTTAAGCTTCTTTTTTATTTGAAAATAAAAGTAAGGGGGAGAAAGATGACTAAAAATTTTGCTCACAGAGGATTCAGCGGTAAATATCCTGAAAATACTATCTTAGCTTTTAAAAAAGCAATAGAGGCAGGAGCACAGGGGATAGAACTTGATGTTCAGCTTACAAAAGATGGAGAAATAGTAATCATTCATGATGAAACTATTGATCGTACAACAGATGGAAAAGGTGAGGTAATATCTTACACCTATGAAGAGTTAAAAAAATTTGATGCTTCATATATTTACAGAGGACAGATGGGTTTTAATAAGATTCCTACACTGAGAGAGTATTTTGAGCTAATAAAAGATACAGATATAGTAACAAATATTGAGCTTAAAACAGGGATAAATGAGTATCTAGGAATTGAAAAAAAAGTGTGGGATATGATATGTGAGTTTAATCTTGCAGACAGAATTATAATTTCAAGTTTTAATCATTACAGTATATTAAGAATGAAAGAGATAGCTCCCACAATAAAATGTGGGCTTCTAAGTGAAACTTGGATAATTAATGCAGGAAAGTATACTCGTGATTTAGGAATTGAATGTTATCATCCTCATTTTGCAAATATGACAAAAGAGATTGTAAAAGAAATAAAATCATATAATATTGAAATAAACACTTTTACAGTAAATAAAGAAAAAGATATTCGTGATATGATTGAAAAAGGAATAGATATTGTTATTGGAAATTTTCCTGATTTAACAAAAAAAATAATAGAAGAATATAAATAAAAATATTAAGGGAGGCATAAAGATGGTAGATAAATTAGAATCGATTTTGGTATTAATTAATTCATGGCTTTGGGGAAGATGGCTTGTATTTGTTCTTTTGGGATTAGGTATTCTTTACACATTTACAAATGGATTTATTCAAGTAAGATATTTTAAATTTATAATTAAGAAAACTCTTATAGATTCTTTTAAAGCAAGAAATGAAGAAAAAGGAAATGGTTCAATATCTTCGTTTAAAGCAATGATGGTTACTCTGGCAGGAAATGTAGGAGGAGGAAATGTAGTTGGTATTGCCACTGCTATAGCTGCAGGAGGTATGGGAGCAGTATTTTGGATGTGGTTTGCAGCTTGTTTTGGTATGGCTCTTAAATATGGAGAAATTGTTCTTTCACAAATGTATCGTGGAAAAGATTCAGAAGGAAATATTTTAAGCGGACCTATGTATTATATAAGAGATGGACTTAAAGCTCCATGGCTTGGAGTTATAATAGCAGTTCTTATGTGTACAAAAATGATGGGAGCAAATCTTGTTCAATCAAATACAATTTCAGGAATTTTATATTCAAATTACAATGTTCCTACTAAAATAACAGGTGTATGTCTTATTTGTCTTTTAATGGCTATAACCCTTGGAGGATTAAAAAGAGTGGCAAATCTTGCAACAACTCTTGTTCCTGTGATGTCAGTATTTTATATCTGTGTAGGTACACTTGTAATAATTTTAAATATCCATCATGTACCAGCAGTATTTGCTCAAATTTTTACAGAGGCATTTTCAATGAAAGCTATTGCAGGAGGAACAGGAGGATATGTGATGACAAGAGCTCTTCAATTTGGAATCACTCGTGGAATGTATTCTAATGAAGCTGGAGAAGGAACTGCACCTTTTGCACATGGTTCAGCAATAGTTGAACATCCTTGTGAAGAAGGAATAGCAGGAGTTACAGAAGTATTTGTTGATACAATTATAATTTGTACAATTACAGCTCTTGTTGTAGGGGTAACAGGAATGTATCAAAGTGGACATAGTGCAACAGTAATGGCTATAGAAGCTTTTGGAACTGTATGGAGTCCATTAAAGCATATAGCAACTTTTGCTCTTCTTATTTTCTGTTTTACAACACTTATGGGACAATGGTTTAATGCTGCAAAAAGTTTTACATATGCCTTTGGTCCTACAGTAACAGCAAAAATAAAATATATATTTCCATTTTTATGTATAATTGGAGCAGTTACAAAAATAGATCTCGTATGGACAATTCAGGATTTAGCGATGGGACTTGTAATTATTCCTAACTTGATTGCTCTTATAATTTTATTCCCTCAAGTTCGTGAGAAAACTAAAGAATATTTTTCAAATCCTAAGTTTTATCCAGGACAGAACAAAATAAAATAAAAAATATTATAGTAGAAAAAAGTAATTATAAAATACCTGTAGGGTGCTTGTATATTATTTTAACTTTATACTGTGAGGTGAAGTTATGGAAAAATCAGAAAAACTAAAGCAGAAAAAATGTTTTCTTCTTGATATGGACGGAACTATATATCTTGGAAATAATCTTATTGATGGAGCAGACAGATTTTTAGAAATTTTGAAAGAAAAAGGAAAAAAATATATTTTTCTTACAAACAATTCTTCAAAAAATAAAGAGGAGTATGTAAAAAAACTTTCTGGAATGGGTATAGATGCTCATCTTGAAGATATTTTTACTTCAGGAGAGGCAGCTGTTATTTATCTTAGTAAGATTAAAAAAAATGCAAAAATTTTTCTTATGGGGACAAAAGCTCTTGAAGATGAATTTACAAAAGCAGGTTTTGTTTTAACAAAGGAAAGAGAAGAAAAGATAGATTTTGTAGTTTTGGGATTTGACACCACTCTTACATATGAAAAATTATGGATAGCCTGTGAATATCTTGCAGAAGGAGTACCGTATATTGCCACTCATCCTGATTTTAATTGTCCTCTTGCTGATGGGAAATTTATGCCTGATGCTGGGGCAATGATGGCATTTTTGAAAGCTTCGACAGGAAGAGAACCTCTTGTAATAGGAAAACCAAACAGATATATAATTGATGCTGTTCTTGAAAAGTATTCTTTGAAAAAAGAGGATATAGTAATGGTAGGGGATAGATTATATACAGATATCAGAACAGGAATTGATAATGGTCTTACATCTGTTCTTGTTATGAGTGGGGAAACAAATAAAAAAATGCTTGAAAATACAGAGTTTATACCTGATTATATATTTGATTCTGTAAAAAATATAGGTGAGATTATATCTGAAAATGATTGATAGAAATTATAAAATATGATAAAAGATATATAGAGGATATAATTTTAATATATTTTGGAGGTTATTGTCATAATGGAGAAAAAATATATTATAGCTTTGGATCAGGGAACTACAAGTTCAAGAGCAGTAATATTTGACAGCAATCAGAAAATAGTAGGAACAGCACAGAAAGAATTCAGACAGATATATCCAAAAGAGGGTTGGGTAGAACATGACCCTATGGAGATATGGTCAAGCCAGAGCGGAGTTCTTGCTGAAGTAATAGCTAAAGAGGGAATATCACAGCACGATATAATTGGAATAGGGATAACAAACCAAAGAGAAACTACAATAGTATGGGATAAAAATACAGGGAAACCTATATACAATGCAATAGTATGGCAGTGCAGAAGAACAGCAGAAATATGTGATGAATTGAAAAAAATAGATGGACTTGAAGAGTACATAAGAGAAAATACAGGACTTCTTATTGATGCTTATTTTTCAGGAACGAAGATAAAATGGATACTTGATAATGTAGAAGGAGCAAGAGAGAAGGCTGAAAAAGGGGAGCTTCTTTTTGGTACAGTAGATACATGGCTTATTTGGAAGCTGACAAATGGAAGAGTTCATGCAACAGATTATACAAATGCTTCAAGAACAATGATATATAATATAAAAAAACTTGAATGGGATGAAAAGCTTCTTAATATTTTAGGAATTCCAAAATCAATGCTTCCTGAAGTAAAAGATAGTTCAGGAACATTTGGTTATGCAAATCTTGGAGGAGTTGGAGGGCATAGAGTTCCAATTGCAGGAGTTGCTGGAGATCAGCAGTCTGCACTTTTTGGACAGGCTTGTTTTAATAAGGGAGATTCAAAAAATACCTATGGAACAGGATGTTTTCTTCTTATGAATACAGGGGAAGAGATGGTAAGAAGTCAGAACGAACTTATTACTACAATAGCAATAGGTCTTGACGGAAAAGTTCAATATGCTTTGGAAGGAAGTATATTTATTGGAGGAGCAAGTGTTCAATGGCTTAGAGATGAAATGAAACTTGTGAGTGAATCTTCTGATACAGAATATTTTGCAAGAAAAGCAAAGGACAGCGGAGGAGTTTATGTTGTTCCTGCTTTTGTAGGACTTGGAGCGCCATATTGGGATATGTATGCAAGAGGAGCAATTGTAGGAATTACAAGAGGAACAAATAAAAATCAAATAATAAGAGCAACTCTTGAATCTATTGCTTATCAGACAAGAGATGTACTAGAGGCTATGCAGGAGGATTCAGGAATAAAATTAAATCATTTGAAAGTTGACGGAGGAGCTGCTGCAAATAATTTTCTTATGGAATTTCAATCTGATATTTTAGGTTCATGTGTAAGAAGACCTGTTATTCTTGAAACAACAGCTATGGGAGCTGCATATCTTGCAGGACTTGCTGTGGGATTTTGGGAATCAAAAGATGAGATAAGTAAGCAGTGGAGTTTGGACAGAGAATTTTCACCTTCTATGGCAGAAGAAGAGAGAGAAAAAAAATACAGAGGTTGGAAAAAAGCTGTAAAAAGAGCTATGGATTGGGAAAATGATGATTAAAAATTTTGTTTAACTAGCCTCTTGACAAAATTAGATAAAAAAGAGATAATTAAGTTAAGAAAATAAAAATTTAATAAAGACTAGAGATAAAGTGAGTCAGATAAAGAGAGGGAATTTCCCTCTGCTTTTTCTGACTCTTTTTTTACTAAAGGGAGGAAAAAATGATAGATGTTATTGTAATAGGAGCAGGAATAATGGGGGCAGCTGTTTCTCGTGAATTATCTAAATATAATTTAAACATAACAGTATTGGATAAAGAACATGATGTATCTAATGGAACTACAAAAGCAAACTCTTCGATAGTTCATGCTGGTTATGATGCAAAAGAGGGAACTCTTATGGCAAAATATAATGTGGCAGGAAGTGAGATGTATGAAGAACTTTGTAAAGAGATAGATGCACCATATAAAAGAACAGGATCTTATGTACTTGCATTTTCAGACGAAGAGAGAAAACATCTTGAAATTCTTTATAAAAGAGGAATAGCAAATGGAGTAAAAGAACTTGAAATAATTGAAAAAGATGAAATTTTAAGAAGAGAGCCAAATATCAGCCCAAAAGTTGTGGCGGCTTTATATGCAGGAACAGCTGCTGTAATAGGTCCTTATGAAGTGTGTATAAAACTTATGGAAAATGCTGCTGAAAATGGTGTAAAAGTAGAACTTGATACTGAAGTTATAAAAGTTGAGAAAACTCAAATAGGTTATAAAATAACTACAAAAGATGGAAGAATTTTTGAAGGAAAAACAGTTATTAATGCAGCAGGAGTTTATGCAGATATAATAAATAATATGGTGAGCAGTAAAAAATTTAAAATTCACCCAAGAAAAGGGGAATATTATCTTCTTGATAAGGTACAAGGAAATTTAACTAACTCTGTAATTTTTCAATGCCCTAATGAGATGGGAAAAGGAATTTTAGTTGCTCAGACAGTTCACGGAAACCTTATTGTAGGACCTAATGCCCAAGATATTGAAGATAGAGATGACACAGCAAACAGTTTATCAGCTTTTGATTTAATAAGAAGAGAATCAGTGAAAAGTATAGAAAATATAAATTTCAGAGATAATATCAGAAATTTTGCAGGACTTCGTGCAGAAGCAGATACAGGAGATTTTATTATAGGAGAAGCTCCTGATGCAGAAGGATTTTTCAATATTGCTGGAACAAAATCTCCAGGACTTTCATCTGCTCCTGCAATAGCTGTTGACGTGGCAGAAATGATAGTAAAAAAACTTGGTGCTTCTAAAAAAGAGGTATTTAAGAAAAACAGACCACAAATCCATTTTATGAATCTCTCTCCTGAAGAAAAAGCAGAGGTTATAAAAAAAGATCCAAGATATGGAAGAGTGATTTGCAGATGTGAAAGTATAACAGAGGGAGAAATTGTTGATGTTATTCACAGAATGGTTGGAGCAAAAACAGTTGATGGAGTTAAAAAGAGATGCAGACCGGGAGCAGGAAGATGTCAGGGAGGTTTCTGTGGCCCTAGAGTTCAGGAAATCTTAGCCAGAGAATTAAATGAAAAACTTAATGAAATTGTTCTTGATAAAAAAGGTGCGTATATTTTAACTGAAGAAACTAAACAAGCTACTAAATAACAGGGGGATTTTAAAATGAAATATGATTTAGTTGTAATAGGGGGAGGACCTGGAGGTCTTGCAGCAGCAATTGAAGCTAGAGAAAATGGTGTTGAAAATATATTAGTAATAGAAAGAGATAAAGAATTGGGAGGAATTTTACAGCAATGTATTCATAATGGATTTGGGCTTCATGAGTTTAAAGAGGAGCTTACAGGACCTGAATATGCAGAAAGATTTATCAAAAAACTTTATGAACATAATATAGAATACAAACTTGATACAATGGTTCTTGATGTTACACCTGAAAAAGTTATTCATGCAATTAATACTAAAGATGGGTATATGATGATTGAAGCAAAAGCAATTATTCTTGCTATGGGATGCAGAGAGAGAACAAGAGGAGCTATTGCAATTCCAGGAGAAAGACCTGCAGGAATATTTACAGCAGGAACAGCTCAAAGATTTATAAATATGGAAGGATATATGGTAGGAAAAAAAGTTCTTATTCTTGGTTCAGGGGATATAGGACTTATTATGGCAAGAAGAATGACTCTTGAAGGAGCAGAGGTAAAGGCTGTTGTGGAACTTATGCCTTTTTCCGGAGGACTTGCAAGAAATATTGCACAATGTTTGAATGATTATAATATTCCTCTATATTTAAGTCATACAGTAGTGGATATAAAGGGAAAAGAAAGATTGGAAAAAGTTGTGATTGCAAAAGTTGATGAAAATAGAAGACCTATTCCTGGAACAGAGATAGAATATGAATGTGATACTCTGCTTTTATCAGTAGGGCTTATTCCTGAAAACGATATTTCAAGAAAAACAGGAGTTGAGATAGACAGAAGAACAAATGGTCCTGTGGTAAATGAAATGATGGAAACAAGTATTTCTGGAATTTTTGCCTGTGGAAATGTGGTCCATGTACATGATCTTGTAGATTTTGTAAGTGCTGAGGCAAGAAGAGCAGGGAAGGCAGCAGCAAAATATGTAAAAGATCAAGTGAAAGAGGGAGAATATAGAACTATAACAAATGGTTTTGGTATAACTTATACAGTTCCTCAAAAATTTAGAATTGAAAATGTAGAAAATAATCTTGAAGTGTCAATGAGGGTAAATAATATTTATAAAAATATGAAACTTCAGATAAGAGAGAAAGATAGAGTAATTGTGAGTCTTAAAAAATCTCATCTTGCTCCTGGTGAGATGGAGAAAGTAATGATTCCTAATAAAATTTTACAAAATATTTCAGAAAATGAAATTATTATTGAACTTGTAGGAGGGGACGAATAATGAAAAAAGAGATGATATGTATAGTATGTCCAATGGGATGTCATCTTTCAGTTGATACAGAAACTTTGGAAGTAACAGGAAATACTTGTCCCAGAGGAGCAAAATATGGAAAAGAAGAACTTACTTGTCCAAAAAGAGTGATTACTTCTACAGTAAAAATCATAGGAGGCATTCATAGAAGAGTTCCTGTAAAAACAAATGATTCTATTCCAAAAGAACTTAATTTTAAATGTATGGAACTTTTAAATAATATAGAGCTTAAATCTCCTGTAAAAAGAGGAGATGTTGTAATAAAAAATGTACTTGGTACAGGAGCAGATGTTGTTGTCTGCCGTGATATGTAAAGATTGCTTTTACCCGAAAATTTTATAAATATACCTATGAAAAAAGGAGAATAATTTATTCTCCTTTTTTCTATTATCAAATTATTTTATTCACATTTAGAGTATCCACAGTTTCTGCAAGTGAAACATCCTCCTGTAACTTCAAGTTCAGCTCCACATTCAGGACAGATTGGGTTTTTAAAATCAGATTGTTTAACAGAAAACTCTTTTTCATCCTCTGTAATTATTTTTTGCACAGCCTCTTTGTAATTTGTAAGTCCCATCTCTTTTTCAAATTTTTTCAAAATATTAAGAATTGCAGTAGGACAAGTTCCTCCTTGGCTAAGCTCCTGTCCTTTACTTCTTGCAACGGCAAAAGATGTACATCCGCTGACTCCAGCAATAGCCTTTTCAAGCATGAAAAGATTTCCTCCCAATCTTAAGATACCTGACATATAAATTGCAACAGCTTGGATATTTTTTTCACATCCTCCAGTTCCGCTTCTTATGACATAAATGTCTTGAATACATTTTTCACTTGGAGAGTATCCTATCATAACTTTTAGTTTACCACAACCTATAAGCATTTTTTCAGGATAGTAAATTGTGTCTTTAGCAATAGGTTTAAGTTCCCCTCTTTTTATTTCATTTGCTTTTTCAGCAATATCATCAACAGTTTTATTCTCTTTTTTAGGCTCAACAGTAAGGATTCCTTCTCTGGCACAACCTGAACGATAGATAGTCATACCTTTAAGCCCTCTTTTCCAAGCTTCAATATAAAGATTTCTTACTTCTTCAACAGAAGCTTTGTTAATAAGATTGATTGTAGAAGAAATACTAGCATCTATTCTGTTTTGCCATACTCCCTGCATCTTTACTCTGTCCATAGGATCAAGATTTTGTGCAGAGATAAAATAATCAGGAAGTTCCTCTTGAGAAGAAAGATTATGTTCTTCCATATATTTTTTTGCAATAGGAATGAATACTTCATAATATTTATCTTCACCGTGAAGACTTTCTGTTTTTCTTGTATATGAAAAAGCAAAGTTAGGTTCAATTCCTGTACTTATTTCAAGCATAGTTCCAATAGATCCAGTAGGTGCTATTGTAAGAAGCTGGGAGTTTCTAAGTCCATATTCTTCAATCATCTTATAAGTATCTTCATCTGCATTTTCTAAAAGGAAAGGAGATTTTAAGATACATTCTTTTTTATATTCAGGATATGTTCCATATTCTTTTGCAAGAGCAGCACTTTTTTTCAAAGCATTGTTGATAATTACTCTTGCCACTTTATCACAAAATTCAAGAGATTCAGGAGAACCATATTTCATTTCCATTTTAATCAAAAGATCCCCAAGCCCTAAGATTCCCAGTCCTATTTGACGCCATTTTTTTACAGATTCTCTTTGTTCTTCAAGAGGATGAAGTCTAAGTCCTTCATCAAGAACATCATTAAGAGCTTTTACAGATTTTTGAACAGCAGAAGCCAGTCTTTCAAAATCAAAAGTTTTATCCTCTTTTACAAAAGTAGGCAGAATAAGAGAACCTAAAAGACAACTTCCTCCAGCAGGAAGAGGTTCTTCAGCACATGGATTTGTTCCTGCATAAGAAAATTCTTTATCCTCACTTAAAAGATTCCAATTTGATATTCTGTCCCAGAAAAGTATTCCTGGCTCAGCATAATTCCAGTTTTGTCTTGCAAGTTCTGTGAAAAGTCTTGCAGCATCAATCTCTTTTTTATAAATCTCTCCAGTGTCTTCAACATGAAACTCTGTAATTATTTTTTCATTTTTAAGAACAGCTTCCATAAATTTTTGGTCAACTCTCACAGAGATATTTGCTTTTTGTATCTTATTAAGGTCAGATTTAATTTTTATAAAGTCTTCTACATCAGGGTGATTGATATCAATGGATATCATAAGAGCCCCTCTTCTTCCTTTTTGTCCAATTATGTCTGTAGTAAGATTGTAAAGTTCCATAAATGATACAGCACCTGTTGTATATTTAGCAGCATTATTTACAGCAGTTCCTTTTGGTCTTAATTTAGAGATGTCAACTCCACATCCTCCTCCATAAGAATAAGTTTTTGCCAGTTTTTTAGCAGTTTCAAAAATAGATTCCAAATTATCTTCAGGGGGAGCAACCACATAACAGTTGGAATAAGTAACTTTTCTTCCAAGTTTACAAAGTCCTCTGTTAGATAAAATTCTTCCTGCAAAGATAAATTCTTTGTTAAGAATCATATCTTCAACCTCTTTATCCCCTCCGGAAATTCTTACCAACCACTGAGCAAAATTTTCTCCATCATACTTATATTTTTTAGACCATATATCAAATCCAAGTTTATTTTCAGGACCAAGCCAAGTGATAATATCCATTCAAAAACCTCCCTATAAAACTTTAAGTCGATATTATAATTGTACCACAATATTTAGTATAGTAAATACCTAAAAAATGTTTTTTATTACTATATATTGTTTTATAAGAGATTTCAGAATTATATAAAAAATATATTTGAAAAATAAAAAAATAATAAATAATTTCTATTTTTTGAAAATATAATGTAAAATATATTATTAGAAAATATATTGGAGGATTCAATGAGAACAATAAATTTTGAAGATTTATATAAATTGAAAAGTTACATTTTAATAGATGCAAGAAGTCCAAAAGAGTTTCAAGACTCTCCGATTCCAGGAGCTGTGAATATTCCTGCACTTCTTGATGAAGAGAGAGCAGAAGTGGGGACAGTTTATGTAAGAGAATCAGCAGAAAAAGCTAAACAGATAGGAATAGAGATGATTTCTAAAAGACTTCCTGAAATTTTTAATCAAATAAATGAGCTTTCAAAAAAATATGATAAACTTGTTTTTTATTGTGCAAGAGGGGGGATGAGAAGTTCATCTCTTGAGGCTATTTTTTATGCACTGAAATATAAAACTTTAAAACTTGAAGGTGGTTACAAGGGGTATAGAAATTATCTTATGAAAGATCTTCCTGAAAAAAACAAAGATATAAAATATATCGTTTTGCATGGGAGAACAGGAGTAGGAAAAACAAAAATACTTGAAAAATTAGCAGAGAGAGGATACTCTGTTATGGATTTAGAAAAAATGGCAAATCATAAAGGATCTTTTTTTGGGGGGCTGTGTGAAGAAAAACAACAAAGTCAAAAAAGATTGGAATCTGAAATATATGAATCTCTTGCAAAAAATAAAACAGGATATGTACTTGTAGAAAGTGAAAGTAAGAGAATAGGAGATATATATCTTCCTGAAGTTGTCCATGATTCAATTCTTGGTGGTTATCACTTGATAGTTGATACTTCAATGGAAAACAGAATAAAAATAATAATGGAAGACTATGCTGGAGCAAGTTATGAAGAACTTCAAAGTTGTCTTGATAAGGTTGGAAGATATATAAGCAAAGAAAGATACGAAAAATATAGTGCACTCTTGAAAGAAAATAAACTGGAAGAATTAAGTAAAATACTTATGGAAAAATATTATGATCCATTATATGATCAAAGTATAAATAAATATGAGTATGAAGAGGAAATTTTTTATAATACAGTTGAAGAAGCAGCAGATAAAGTGGCAGATTATTTGTTGAAGAAGGAATTTATAAATAAAAAATTATAAGAGGTTCAATGAAAATTAGAGCTGCTGCATTTATAAATTTGCAGCAGCTTTAAAATTTTTATATAATCGTGTATCTGTTTCTTCCATTTTTTTTGGAAATATAAAGAGCTTCGTCAGCCAATTTGATACTCTTTTCCAGATCTAAAGTTTTTTCAAAATATGCAAAGCAAACTCCAAAACTTAAAGTAATCTTATCAGAAATAGGAGATTTTTCATGAAGAACATTTTCCTTTTCTAAATTTTTTACAATTTTTTTATAAATATCTGTAAAAACATCTTTATCAGCATTTTTTAAAACAAGCAGGAATTCCTCTCCTCCATATCTGATTAAAATATCATTTTTTGTGATACTTTTTCTCAAAATATCAGCAGTTTTTTCAATAACAATATCTCCTGCTGGGTGTCCATAATAGTCGTTATAATTTTTAAAATAGTCAATATCTATCATAACAACAGCTGCATTTATCGGTTCTTTAAGAGATTTTTTAGCAAGATAATCCATATATTTTCTGTTATAAATATGAGTAAGAGCATCTGTAAAATTCTTTTTATTGAGTTTGTTTATTTGAGCAGCTCCCATAAAAATAGATATAACAGCTAGAAAAGCAAATCCGCCAAGAGCTATGATTTTTATTTTTGAAATTTGCTCCTGTTTTTTCATTTGGTCAAGAGTGTATGAGTTTTTGATAAATTCTATATAATCTTTTTTTAAGTTATCATTAAACTCTTTTTCACTGTTGTATAAACTTTTTCCTGTTTCAAAATATTTTTCAATTTGATCTGTTTCTCTGTAAAGTTTAAGAAGCATAAGATAAATAGAAGTGTCAAATCCCCACTCCTCTTCTAAATCTTTTTTTAGAAGAAGATTTAATTTTTCAATAGCTTCATTATATTTTCCTTGAAGATAAAGCATTTCACAGTGTGCTATTTCTACATACATAGAGCTGTTTAAAAAGGCACTTCCTTTATCCTCTTTTAAATACTCAAGACATAAATTATAATATTCCTCCGCTTTTTTAAAATTACTTTTTCTGCTTTCAAGAAGAAGGAGATTCTTATATCTAAAAACTTTAACACCTACAGCAATATTTGCAGGAAGGTAAGGTATAATTTTTTCAGTTTCAAGAGAACATTCTTTTGCTTTTTCATAATTTTTTAGGAGAATATAACTTTCAGATCTATTAATATATGATCCATATTTTGAAAGAGCATTGTTTACTTGATTATTTTTTAAAGGAATATTTACAGCTTTATTGTAGTACTTTACAGCAGCTTCAAAATCTTCCATAATAAAATACATATTTCCAAGATACTCGTAAGATTTAATTTGTATTTTTGCACGAACCTCAGGATCTTTTATTTTTTCAGTTCCTGAAAGAATATCATAGTACATATAGATACTTTCACCATATTCTTCATTTGCCATTTTTAACATAGCAATAAATCCTTTTATATTAAGGCTGCTTTCAAGAGTCATTCCCTTTGCTTCTTTAAGATAGGAGTCAAGAAGATGTATAATTTTATTTCTGGATTTTATATCTGTTATAACAGATGAGATAAGCTGCCATACTAAATGGGTTTTGTTTGAAAGTGTGGGATAATTTTTCATAAGATTCAGAGAGTTTTCAATAAGGAGAAAATCTCCAAATCCTCTCAGTTCTTTATAGCATTGATTCAAATAAAAATTACTATAAAATAAAGTAACAGAATCAATTTTATCTAATCTAAGAATTTTTTCAAAAAAAGATTCAGCATTTTTAAAATCATTTTCTTCATATGATTTGAGTCCTGAGATAAATAATTTTTCTCCCTCAGATAAAACAGAATATTTTTCAGAGATATATCCAGTTGAAAAATATTCATCAACTGTTTGATAAATAGGAGAAGTTTTAATTTTTTGCTCATTTTTAAATTCCGAAAATTTAAAAACTATAAAAAATATAATAATCGTTATAACTGGAAAAAAAATTAATTTTCTTTTCATAGTTTCTCCTTTGTAAAATAAAAATATTTTATCCTTATATAAAATGGTATCTTATTTATACCTGAAAGTCAATGAGCATAGAAAATAATAAAAAATTATTGACTTATAAATTTAGATATAGTATTATACAGTATAAAATAAATATAGGTAAAGTAATGGAAACATTGCGACACAAAGCTAAAGGGTCTTTAAAATGACAGCCAGCTGCAATTTAAAAAAGAGTTGAATCTTTTTAAATTGCAGCTTTTTTATTTTAAAAAATCGAAATTTTTTATAAAGGAGATAAAGTAAAATGAAAAAAATTTTAATGAAAATGATGTTTGTCTTATTTATTGGATTATTTATAATGGGATGTACTAATACTAGGTCAGAAGGAAACTCTTTTGGAAATCTTAACAGAGCTTATAATAATGCAAACGGTACAACAAATAGATCTATGATAGTTGATACAGTAATTGCGACAACTTTATACAATCATCCTGAACTTATTCCAGGAATAGGAGTAAGTAAAACAAAAACACATACTAAAGGACATAGCAGAACAGTATCAAACACAACAGGAAGCAGTCAGTCCTTTATTTCAGACAGAGGATTTGGAACAAGTAGCATGGCAAGTAGCCAAAGTATAACTACAACACAAACACACAGCAAGTCAAGAACAAAATCAACATCGGCGGGAATAGGAATATCTCCTAACTTAGATTTCTTTTTAAAATAAGTGAAATAATTGAAATATTATTAAGGAGTGATAAAAAATTATGAAAAAAATATTATTAGGAACAGTATTAGTTTCAAGTATAGCAATGGGAGCAGAGGGAACAAACCTTTATTTAAAAGCTGGATCAGATTTCTGGCAGAGATTTGATATAATGAAACCAGAAGGTTCAGCAGCTGCAAATAAAAAAGGAGCTGATGACTTTGGATATGAGTTCACAGCTGAAATAACAAAAGAAATTTACCCTAACATAGAAGTAGGAGCAGGAATTTCTTATCAAGATCATGGGAGTCCAGAAAAAGTAATCTTAGATAATTATGCAAGATTGAATGTACCTGATTTAAAATCTACACCTTTATATATTACAGCAAAATATAATATTCCTACAGGGGCAACTTTTAGACCGTATTTGAAAACGGATTTAGGATATTCTTTTAATAGAATAAGTAATAAATTTAGAGTTGAGGATCTAGTATGGAATGAAAGCTGGGAATTCTCTACAAAAATAAAAAATGGAATGTATTTTGGAATTGGAACAGGAGTAGAATACAATAATTTTACAGCAGATATTATGTATAAGATAAACAGATCTGAAATGAAAGTTGATGCACCTAATGGAAGCTTTAAGAAAAGTTTGGATTATTCAAGAGTAGTTCTCTCATTAGGATATAAATTTAATTTCTAAAAAATAACCGGCTGTATAAAATAGCCGGTTACTTTATAAAAAGTTTTTGCTGCATAATTTCTTGGGGAGAGAAATTTTATTAAAAAAGAATTTTGTTATATCTTTAAGACAGAGTTATAAACTAAAAAGTTTATTTATAGAAAAAGATTTTTAATTAAAATCTCTTTAAGTTTATCAATATCTATATTAAGATTAAGACTTGCTTTTAGATTTTTTAATTTTTCTTCACTAAGATATTGTTCATCAATGATATTTTCGATTTTTAGAATTTCCATATCATCATCAGTAAAAGAATTAATAATTTGTAAAAATTTTTCCCCATAATTTTTAAATTTTTGATTTCCAATACCTCTTATTTTAAGCATTTCCCAACGATTTTTCGGTTTTTTCTCTGCCATTTCCATAAGAGTAAGATCAGAAAATATTATATATGGTGCAACATTTTCTGCTTCACTTATCTCTTTTCTCAATTTATTAAGATTTTCAAAAAGAGGATCTTCATAATAGTCAAATGAAACGGTTTCATTAAGACGCCGAGAAATATTTTTTTCATCTTTTAATATAGAAAAAGAATTTTTATTAAGCTGTACAGTTGGAAAACTCCCTGCACTTAGTTCAAGGCATTCTTCTGAAATGAGAAAATTTATAAATTCTTCAAGCCATTCTCTATCTTTGTCTTTCATAATACCAAAAGTTGAAAGCTGATTATATCCTTTTCTTTCAATTTTTGTATCAGATTTTCCCAAAAGAATATTAATAAGGGTGGAGATACCAATATTTTCCTTTGCCCGTCCAATACATGATATAACTTTTTTTGATTCAGTGGTTAAATTTTCCACATCAGGAGCTTTTTTGCAATTTCCACAGTTTCCACAGTAGCTTTTTATTCTCTTATCTCCAAAATATTTAAGAATAAATTCTCTGTAACAATCTTCGAGATAGGCATATTCAACCATTTTATCCAATTTTTTTCTTTTTATCTGTTTTATTTTATCACTTGTTTCTTCATTATTGATAATAAAAAATTCCTGTGTAGCAATATCTTCTTCGTAGAAAAGAAGAATAGCTTCTCCAGGAGCTCCATCCCGTCCTGCTCTTCCAGCTTCCTGATAATAACTTTCTAAATCTTTTGGTATGTTTCTGTGAATTACAAAACGAACATTTGATTTATCTATTCCCATTCCAAAAGCATTGGTTGCTACCATTATTTTTATATCATCTTTTAAAAATTTTTCCTGAAATTCAGTTCGTTCAGATTCAGAAAGACCAGCATGATATTTTCCTACACTGAATCCTTTCATCTCAAGATAGGCATAAAGATTATCAACTTCTTTTCTGGTAGAAGCATATATAATCCCAGATTTATTTTTGTGTTCTTTCAGATATCTTACAATGTATGCTTCAGGAACAGCTCCTCTTTCAACCTTGAAAAAAAGATTTTCTCTATCAAAGCCATCAACATAATGATATGGTCTGTTCATATTAAGAAGTTTTTCTATATCCTCACGAACTCTTGGTGTTGCAGTTGCAGTAAGAGCCAGAATCTGAATATTTTTTCCCATAGCCTGTATAAATTTGGGAATATCCAAATAACTTTTTCTAAAATCATGTCCCCATTGTGATATACAATGAGCTTCGTCAACAGCTATAAGAGATATATCTATTCCTTTCATAAAATTAATAAATTTTTCGTTTACAATTCTTTCAGGAGCAAGATATACAATCTTAACCTTTCCTGCTTTTATACGACGAAGAGCAGAGATATATTCCTCTTTAGAAAGGGTAGAGTTAAGATAAAGAGAGTTTACTCCTAAAATTTTAAGAGCATCAACTTGATCTTTCATAAGAGAAATAAGAGGTGAGATAACAAGAGTAATTCCAGAAAAAATAAGAGCAGGAATTTGATAACAGATGGATTTTCCTCCTCCTGTTGACATAATTCCAAGAGTATCTCTCCTGCTTAAAACACTGCTTATAATATGCCCCTGACCTTTTCTGAAAGAATCATATCCATATATTTGTTTTAAAAGTCTAAGTGCTTCTCTCTTCATAATATATTCCTTTAAATTATTCTATTCTGCATTTAAAAACAGAAGAGCATTTTTATTGTTATTTTTACACATTTTTCTAAAAATTTTAGCAGTAACCTTTACATCATCAAGACTTGTGTGAAAAGAATAGCAGCTTGTATCTATATTATAAAATGCAGCTGTTTCAGAAAGTCTTGGATTTTTATATCCATAAGATGAAGGTATTTTTAAGATATATCTGTTGGTATACATAGTATCAAAAATATTTGGAGTATCAATGTATTTTTCTATATATTTTAAGTCAAACTTAATGTTGTGTCCAATGAAATGTCTTGTTTCCTTACAAAATTCTTTGAAGCTGTCAATATCATCGTAGAAAAATTTGGGATAAGAAAATCTTTCTCTTCTTCTAGTAATCTCTTCTTTTGTAAGTCCATTTACAGATATTGCATCAGGATTTTCTTTTTCTCCCTCTCTTATGTAGTAATATCTATCATATGTTTCAAAAGTTTTTAAAAAAGTTTTTGTATTTTTATCATAAAAAACTTTTATAGCGGATATTGAAAGGACTGAACAATCAGCTGTGAGCCCATTTGTTTCAGTATCAAAAACAATAAGAGGAATAATATTTGAATTCATTTGTCTACCTCCTTATTTTTTTAATTGTATTGTTTACTATATTACTATACCTTATTAAGAGAAAAATTTAAAGAGAAAATTAAAAAAAGAATAATTAATTTGAAAATCAAAAGATTAGCGACCTAAAATGAAACACTTTTATTAAATATTACTTGACATTTTATCGTTTATACTGTATATTAAAATTATCACCAAAGTAATAAAATAAAATTTAAAGTTTAGAACATTTAGGAGGTAGAAAATGCACGTAATAGACAAAGATACTTGTATCGGATGTGGAGCTTGTGAAGGAACTTGTCCAGTAGGAGCAATATCTGCAACTGACGACGGAAAATTCCAAATCGGAGACGCTTGTGTTGATTGTGGAGCTTGTGCTGGTGGATGTCCAGTATCAGCAATCGCAGCTGAGTAGTTTCTAAAAAAGAAATTAATCTGAAAACCTAGGGAGTTATCTCTAGGTTTTTTTATTTATAGTATAAATAAGTTAATAAGACATTCTATAGTTTTATGTCTTGTTTTTTTTTATGATTATATTTTTATTTTTCTAGTCTTTTTTATATTTGTATGATATAATTAATTGCTCTTACTATATTTTCATAATAAAAATTTATAATTTTTATTATAGTATATTTGAATTACGAAATATAATTTACAAAACATTTTTAGGAGGTAAAATTTGAGCAATTTCTTTAATACTCTTTTAGGAAACAGTATTTTTATGATTTTCCTTACTTTAACACTTGGTTATCTGTTTGGAAGAATCTCTTTTGGAGGACTAAAATTTGGAACATCTGGAGTTTTAGTTGTGGCACTTATATTTGGTCATTTTGGAATGACAGTTCCAGGAATTTTAGGTTCTGTAGGATTGGTATTATTCCTTTCAGCTGTAGGACTTTCAGCAGGACCATCTTTTGTTAGTAATTTAAAGGCTAATTTTTGGGGATTCATAGCAACCTCAGCTTCTATTTTAGTGGCTGGAGGAGTTGTAATTATTCTTTGCGTAAAATATTTTGGTATACCAGCAGATCTTGCACTTGGAATTGCAGCAGGAGCTTTAACTTCTACTACTTCACTTGCAGCTACTGTAGAATTAACTTCTTCAACAACTGCCAGTGTAGGTTATGGTCTTGCGTACGTTTTTGGAATTATAAGTATAGTTTTCTTTGTTCAGCTTGTTCCAAAATTTTTAAAAGCAGATATAGAAAAAGAAAATGAAAAACTTATAGATCCACCACTTTCTCAAAGACTAGCAGATCTTAAAAATATGAAACTTATAGTTATTGATGGACCTGGAGTATACACTATAGCTCTTTCTATTATTTTAGGAGTTGCTTTAGGAGCTGTTAAGATACCTATGGGAACTGGGACATTTTTCTCTCTTGGAAATGCAGGTGGAACTATTATAGCAGGAATAATTGTTTCAGCTTTTGGAAGAATTGGAAAAATAAGTTTACAAGCTCCAAAAACTACTCTTATGCCAGTAAGAGATTTAGGAATTTCTCTTTTCTTATTACAAAATGGTACGAAAGCAGGAGCAGGATTTATAGAAATGATATGATACCCATAAAGGGCACACATATATTATTGACAAATAAAAAATATATG